>JAQTVX010000101.1 GCA_028706585.1 Candidatus Krumholzibacteriia bacterium
CGAAACATCCTGTGCAGACGCCCGGAGCACCCCGGGGCAAAGCGTTCCGGCCAGAGTCATGCAGAGAATCGAAATGAAAGAGATTCTTCGTTTCATATTGCCGAGCGCAAGCCGCGCTCAGTCACCTCCCCCTGGAATATCGACAACACGTATTTCGTCTCCCGCCTCTTATATTCCCGAAACGGTTCCGAGTTTCATTTTTTTTGAGGAAGAAACACCGGCCGTCGTCGCGGCCTTCTCGAGGCGGCGCTAGGGGCGCGATCGGTGCCCGATCGCCGACTCGTAGACGGAGAGGGTCCTTTCGCCCCAGATATCGACGTTGTATCTCTCGAGGATGCGAACGCGGGACCTCCTGCCGAGCTCCTTGCGCTTATCCTCGTTCATCGCAAGGTCCCGCAGCGAAGCCGTAAAGGCGTCATCGTCCCCCGAGGGTTCGAGCCTGCCGGCATCGGCAAGCACCTCTCCCACTCCTCCAACGTCGCTGGCCACGCATGCGACCCCGGAGGACATCGCCTCGAGAAGCGCCATCGGCAGGCCTTCGCTCAGCGACGGGAGAACAAAGATGTCGAGCAGCGAGTAGAGTGATTCGAGATTTTCCCTGGCTCCGGGGAACGAGAAGCAAGAATCGATGCCGAGACTGCGGGACAGAGTCTCGAGCGATTCCCTTTCGCCTCCCTCTCCGAATATCACGAAACGAAGCTCCGGGACGGGAGAGCAGCGAGGCCGAGCGGCGAGGAGCCTCGCGGCGCATCGCAGCATCAGCGGGAAATTCTTGACCGGCTTCAGGCCGCCGGCGGAACCAATGAGAACAAACGGCCCGATGATACAGCCCGGAAAAAGCTCCGCGACCAGCCCCGTCCTCCGCCTCTCGCGCTCGTGCCCCTCGATCGGGCGATAACGCCCTGGATCGACCGCGTTGGGAATCACGACCACATTGCCGCGGCGATACCCCGTCGAGAACGCTTCTTCGGCCGCTTCGCGGCTCACGGCGATGCACTCGGAGAAACGTGGCGCAATCGCGCGCGAGAAGTGCCTCCGCCAACCGCGGAACTCGAGCCCCGCGCTGTGCCTCGTAGCTATGAGCGGCACATGCAAGACCATGGATGCGAACGCCGCCGCCACCTCGCCATGAAAGAGGTGCGCATGGATGAGATGTGGCCGGAAATCGCGGCCGATCCTGCGCAGGCCGGAGACGACGCGCGGCGACGGGAGAGACCGGAGCGACCTCAGTGGAAGGCGGAAAATCGTAATGGACTCGTCCAGGAAACTCTTCTCGAGCCCGTCCTCGATCGCTGACGTCGTGCAGACAGCGCACTCATGCCCCGCCGATCGAAGCCATCGGCACAGGTTGAGGAGATGGCGCTCCGCCCCGCCGATCCTAAGAGAGCTCGTAAAGAAGAGAATTCGGTAATGATTCATGGAGGTTGAGGAACCTGAGATGATCAAGTTATGCGCTCGAGCTTGTCGATGCCTTTGCGCTTCTCCGTGAATATATCCTGCTTCTTGCCCTCGATGATGCGGAGCCGGGGGGCGGAGCCCACACCATCGTGAGTATCACGGGTTGTCTCGGCCTTCTCCCACGATGTCAGACGGTCGCCTCCAAGGTACGTCGCGATCGCTGCGATGGAAGCGGCATTGACCATGACAAAGTAGAATGGTACGAACAGAATCCTGGATTGCACGCCCCCGCGTCTCAGGATGGCGCCGACGGCGGCGAGAACATAGAACGCGTTCTGGAGAACGAAGACGGCCGCGAGCACGGGATTGGACAAAAGCATCAGGTTCGCCGCGTAGAGCACGGGCAGAAGCGGTCCGATCCACCATCTTATGAGCTTACGCGAAACGAACTGGAAGACCCGGAATCCGCCTCCGAAGTTGGTCCTGAGGGCCTTGAAGCCCGTGAGCCCCCTGACGATAATTCTCCTTTTGCGTGAAAACTCTTCACGGAAATAGAAGGTCGACCTTTCGTAAACCACCGCCTCGCTCTCGTAGGCGACGCCGTATCCGCGTGAGGCGACCTCGGCTGGAAGCTGGAAATCGTTCGCTACGTCCTTGATGAGCGGCTTGAAAAGCGAGCGCCTGACTGCAAAAACCGTCCCCGTGCCCACGAGGACGGATCTGAGCCTGCTCTCGAGTTTGTTGAGCAGCGATTCATATCTCCAGTAGAGGCTCTCCCCCTTCCCCACGTACGAGTGGTTGGTAAGGTACACGAGCTTGCCCACCACGCAGCCGATCTCTTCATCGGCCATGTTGCGCACGAGCTTGCGTATTGTGTCCACGCAATAAAAGGCGTTAGCATCAGAGAAAACGAGTACGTCGCCCTCGAGACCGAGAACCGCCCGGTTCAACGTGGCGCTCTTGCCCTCCCGTCGATCGAAGGCCTTGAGAATGACGCCGCGGCCTTCGTATTCCCTCACGATATCGTTCGTCGCATCGACGGAGCCGTCGCTCGCCACGACTATCCGAAACCTGTCCTTTGGATAGTCGAGCGCGAGGCTGTTCTCGATCTTTTCGCGAATGATCCGCTCCTCGTTATGAACGGAGATAAGGAGGACGACACGCGGCCAGTATGATTCGTCGCGACGGATCCGCTTCCCCTGCAAAAGGCCGAGGATCCAGAGCACGAGAGGATAGCCGGCGTACGTGTATAAAACGATAGAAATGATTGCTATAAAAATAATGCCTGCAGCCACTTCCACGTCAGTCCCTCCGAACAAAGTTACTTATTAATACCATACTCGGCAAAATGTTCAAGAATCTTTTTAGCGGGGAGACAAAAAAACTCGCTGACTGCTTTCTCATACTCCCAGCTCCCTAGAGCCTCTGCATGGCCAACCGGACGAGAAAACAGTAGCGATATATCGATAAAACTCCTTGTAGATAGATTATAGCCTCCCCGATGCAGCAAGTCAATAGCCAAAGAACGCCATCACAAGTCGCATCGGACAGCTCCGGACGCCACGAAGCCGGGTCTTCCCGGCTCAGGGCTGCTGGGGCGCGAATCTCGCTACCCCGCCGGTCTGGGTTCCTATCCAGATAACGCCCCTCTGATCCTCGCACATTGAATGGATGTAATCGTCCGATAGACCGCTCGACGGTCCGAATTTGAACCAATCGCCACGGCGATAGACGAGAGCACCCCTTCCAGCGGTGCCGAGCCAGATATCTCCCTCGGCCGTGCCCAGGATAGCCGTCGGACCGGCGCCCCTCATCGATTCGGGAAGAGCGAGGAATTGCCAGCCCGTCGTGGCGAGACGATATACTCCGTTCTGCCCGCCGACGAGGCAGGAACCTCTCTTATCGAATCCGATGCAGTATCCCCTCGCCCCGCCCGATTGAATCGATCCGGTGGCATCCGGAAGAAAACGGATCGACGGATCGAATTGATCCAGCGAATCGGCCCTGCCGGTCGTGTCGCGCGCCGCGTTTTGGCGAGACGGCAGTTCCATCCGCGCCCATGCGCCCTGTCCGAAATGGGCAACCTCTCCGTTCCGAGTCACGATCCATGGGTTGCCTGAGTTGTCGAGAGCGAGGTCGTCGATGGGACCGACGGGAAGACCGCTCTCGGCGCCGTAGAAGATCCATTTTCCCGCCGAGAGCTCTACGATGCCGCCATCGAACGCCGCGAACCAGAGCGTTCCCGCAGGATCCCTTGCAACGCGCGTGAAGTGCTCCGCGGGAAGACCGGTCCTCCTGTCGAACGCGTCCCAGGTGCGACCCGCGAAATGAAGAATGCCAAACCGCGTCGTTACCCAGAGCTCCCCGTTATCGCCAGGGGCCAGATCCGTCATTTCGTCGGCGTACTGCTCGGGGAGCGCCGCCGTTTGGGTGAATGAACCCTTCCAACTGTACACGCGCCGCCCGGCGATGAGCCACATCGTGCCGTTCGAGGAGCGGATGCGCGAGACGCGGCGCTCGGCGAAGACCTGGGGAACGGTGATCTCCTTGGCACGGTTCCGCCCAACGATGAGCACCTTTCCATCGTCGCTACCCAGGTATGAGTTCTCACTCTCGTCATGACACACGGAGAGAAAGCGGCGGTGCTTGTCACCCACGCCCGCCACCGTGCAGGGCGCCCATTCCGATCCGTCGAATATCGAAACACCTTCTCTACCCGCCGCCCAGGTGCGCCCCGTCGGGTCCAGACTCAACGCTCGCACCTCCGAGCCCGGCAGATCCTGCGCCGTTCCGAAGGTGCGCACCCTGCCGAAGGAGGAAACGGTGACGCCCTGCGCGCCAATCGCCAGCAACAAATTTTCGTCCTCATCCATCGCCAGCGCGTTCACCGGGCCGATCGGCAGACGACTGCCGTAGCGGAGGGATTTCCACCCGGACGTGTCCGCTTCGATGAGACCGCTCGCCGTGCCAATATAGACAACGTTAGAGGACTCCTCGAGGATCGAAAGAACGCGATCATCGAGCAGCGAATCCTGCGCGCTCAACACGGTCAGAGAACCGCCGGACACATAAGCGCAGCCGTTGCCATAGGTGCCGATCCAGAATCTCGATTCTCCCTGAACCATGCATGTGACCCGTTCGAAGAACGGCAGCGACTCTTTCCAGTACAATCTCCATCCCTCGCGCGACCGCACGCTGATTCCGTCGTCGCCGCCGACCCATAGCGCGCCGCCGTCATCGAATGCGATCGAGCGCACCGACGGCGAAACAGGTCCCTGCACCGCCGAGATCGAATCATTGAGCATGCAATAGGCGAAAAGTCCACCCTCCGTGCCTATCCAAAGCGTGTCATTCATGACGGCGAGCGCGCCCACTTCCTTCGCCGAGCAAAGCACGGACAGTCTTCCCTCCATCGGCCGTCTTCCCGATCGTTCGAGAGAAGAGAGCGAATACCGTTTGCCGGAATGTATCCAGCTCTTCGGCGCAACGACCGCAGGCTTTGAATGAACCGTTGACGCGGCCCCGGCCAGGACGCCGAGGCACACTGCGGTCGCCGCGAGCGCGAATGCATCAAGGTGATTCTTCTTGCTCATGAACAAACCTCTGCTTCGAACTGTTTCAAGATCGACGTTAATGCACACAGAATGTAAAACAAGCCGGGATTCTATTCAAGTGCGGAGGCGCGGGATACGAGGGGTTTCGGATCGGGGGTGTGCACGAGAGTCTGCAGGTAGCCGGAGAGGTCGCTCCCGGCGAGCTCCTTCACGGCGGACAGGAGCGAGCTCTCATCGGCCGTGCCGCTCCCGTGCGCATTCTCATACATCCGCTTGAGAACGTCCACCAGCGTTACCCTGCCGCCGCTGTCCTCGCGGAGACGCTCATCGAGGTTTCGCGCGGCGAGGTATCCGCCGTCGTAGAGCAAGCTGACCATGTTCTTGTCGCTCATGTCGCTGTTCGCCGCCTCACCGATCGACACGTTCGCTGCATAGGGATTGGAGCGATAGCGTTCGAAGATCGCGCGGCTCCTGTCTTCAAGCTGAGCGGCCGAGATCACGCCCGCTCGCAGCAGAACATAATACGAATAGTAGTTTGTGACTCCCTCGGTGAACCAGAGAAATTCGTCTCCGGCCGGCGCGAGCGCCTCGCCGTTCCAGTTGTGAAAGAACTCATGCGCGATGATCGCCATCGGAGTGTCCATGAGCTCGCTTCGATCGAGATTCCGGTCGAGAAGAAGCATCATGCTGGCCCCGTAGTGGACGCCGTAATAGTCGAAACGGTCCTCACCGGCCGCGTTGTTCGCATCGCAGATGATGAGGTAACGGCTGCGTGGAGATGAGCCGAAGAGTGCAATCTCCTCAGACACGATTCTGCAAACGACGTCGAAGAATTCCTCATCCGAGAAGGACCATGAGCCGGCGATCGCGAGAACGATCTCCGACCCGCCTACGCGCCGTTCGAGGCTTCGGTATTCGCCGGAAACGGTCATCGTGAAAGGCAGATCGGCGGGATCGTTCACCACGATCCTGCTGCGAATGCACGTAGCCGAGGACGAGACCCTCCAGCCGGGCCGCATTACGAAATCGACTACGATTCCCTCTTCGATGGGGAACTCCGGGACAAGAAACACGTCCCTTCCGAGCAATCGGCATCGGTCGGCGTCGATGAAAGTCATTATGTCGCGGACGTCGACGGAGTGGCGGTCATCGACCGTCAGAGCCACGTCGTACTCGAAAGAAAAATCGCGCCCCTTGCTCTCGATTGTCCACGTTTCATCTTTTTCCCGGAACGAGAGCTGGGTGCCGTCCAACCCCTTAGCGCCGAAGTCGATCGGCTCCATGCGCTTTCCATCCGCCCCGAGAAACGTCCCAAGCGACGCGGTCCGAGCCGCGGATCCCAGAACTCTGCCGCTCACGTGCACGATCCCGAGGTACGAGTCCGCCAGCGTGATGTTATAGAGGATAAAAGGTCTCCCAGGCGCCGCGTCGTATTCGAAGTACGCGCAGCCGGCGAACGCGGATGCCGCGATCGCGGCGCCCAGAAACAGTGCAATACCGATGCGCTTTTGCAATGCGCTACTCATTGTTCGGTCCCGCTTTCCGGTGGCGCGCTTCGGCGCCGCCCAAATCCCGGAGGGAATACACTATTGCAAGGGATATTCCAGGACGGATCCCTGGAGCGAAGAAAAGGGCTCGAATGGGCCCGAACCGAGGCTACAGACGCAGTTTTCTGCGAAGCCACGCGACGTCGCCGCGGGCGGTGGAAGCGAGATCCTGAAGGGCGCGCTCCTCGTCGCTAGATTTCTCCCTTCCCTGCACCCAACCCCACCATGCGATCATCCCGACGATCCACATGAATCCCAGGCCTGTCACGATGACGACGATGAGCCACTTCGGCATTCCAGCCGGCTTTTCGGGAAGGATGGGCTCGTCCACGACCTGAACGACCGGCGTCGTGCGCGCCTTCTCGATGCCTACTTCCTCGTAGCGCTCGAGGAGGTACGAATAGACGCGCTCATTAACCTCGATATCCCGTTGTATCTCGGCGGTCCTCCGGGCGAGATCGGGCATCTTTCTCAGCGGAACGAAGACGGTGGCGGAGCTGTCTCCGTTCATGATGTTCTCGAGCTGCCGCGTCAGATCGCTGAACTCGGCGCTTTTCCGTTTCAGTTCGGCAGAATTGGTGTTCGTGAATTCCCTGACGAGATCCCGCTCGATCCCCGCGAGCACAGCTCTTACCTTGAGGTCCGCAGCGACGTCGATAGCGCCCCGCACCTGCTCATTGAAATCCACAACGTTGTGTTCCTTCTGAAACACGGACAATTTCTGCCGCACGAGCTTGAGCTGTTCACGATATTTATCCAGCTGAGTGGAGATGAACTCGCGTGTCTCGCCGGCGCGCGAATACTGGAGAAAGCGGCTGAGCGAATCGAGGCCCGTTATATATGCACTGG
>JAQTVX010000102.1 GCA_028706585.1 Candidatus Krumholzibacteriia bacterium
AGCGGGAGTACCACTGAGATCCGCGCTGGAGCGAGGTAGAGCTAAGATGAGCGAAAAAAGCAAGGAACGTGTCGAAGAGGAAATCATGGTTCTCGTGGCCGAGCTGCTTCTCCGGCGGGTCAAGGATCCGCGTGTCGCGAACGTCTCGATCACCCACGTGGAGGCCGACAGGGATTATTCGACGGCGAAGATCTTCTACAACGTGATCGGCGGCGCCGGCGACCCTTCGACCGTTCAGAAAGGGCTCGTGAGCTGCTCGGGGTACATCCGGGGCCAGATCGCAAAGCGATTGCGGCTTCGCGTCATTCCCGAGCTGATTTTCAAATACGACGTATCCCTGGATCGTGCGATGAAGATCGAGGAGCTCATCGACCGGATTCACCACGAGAACGACGAACGTCCATGCGGCGACGAGGGAGAGGAAACGGAAAATGACTGACGAACGGTTCGCGAAGGATTTTGCCGCGATAGATGGGCTGATCCGATCGCATGGACGGTTTCTGCTTCTCGGGCATGTCGATCCCGACGGCGACTGCATCGGCTCGATGCTATCTCTGGCCTCCTTCCTGCGCGCTCGGGGCAAGCAGGTCGCCTGTTTCGCGCCCGGGGGAATGGCCGAGATCTATCTCGAGCTTCCCCTCGCCGGGCTTTTCATGAGGGAAGACGAGCTGGGCGCGTTCGAGCCGGATATTGTGTTCGCGCTCGACTCGCCGACGACGGCCCGGACCGCCGGCCCCGCGATAGGCGGCGCAGGCGTCCCAGTCGTCAATATCGATCACCACCCGACCAATGAGCTATACGGCGACATCAACGTCGTCGACGAGCGGGCGAGCGCCACGGCGATCGTCGTCTACAGATTTCTCGCGGAGGTGGCACCGGAGCGCATCACGCCGGAAATGGCCGATTACCTCTACCTCGGCGTTCTCATGGATACGGGCGGGTTCAGATTTCAGAACACGAACGCCGAGGCGCTCTCGATGGCGGCGCGTTTCGTGGAGCTGGGCGCGCGCCCGTACGAGCTCGCGCACGAGTTCATCTACGCGAAGAAGCTGAGCACGCTGAGGCTCCTCGCGCGCTCTCTCGAGTCGATCGAAGTGCACAGCGGGGGCAGGGTCGCCGCCATGCACGTATCACGCGAGATGATCGAGCGCGCCGGGGGCGCGATGAGCGACACCGAGGGATTCGTCGACTACGCCGCTTCCATCGACGACGTTGAGCTCGCCGCGCTTTTTCGCGAGATCGAGGAGCGCGAGATACGCGTGAGCCTCCGCTCGCGCAACAATCACGATGTCGCTTCACTGGCCGAGAAGTTCGGCGGCGGCGGGCACCGGAACGCCGCGGGGCTCACGATTCACGAAGATCTCGCGACCGCGGAGTCGCGCATCGTGGCGGCCCTGGAGGCAATGCTCGCGGCCGGAAAAGGATCGAAGAGCTGACGAAAATGGAACAATCCGCACGTGCAAGACTCATGGATCGCGTGATCCCCGTCGCAAAATCGCGGGGCAATTCGACCTACGACTGCGTCAGGGCGTTCAAGCGCGTCGTTCGCATCGACAAGGTGGGGCACGCCGGAAGCCTGGACCCCCAGGCGCTGGGGCTCATTCTCATTCTCACCGGCGAGGCGACCAAGCTCTCGAACTATCTCATGGATCTTCCGAAGCGTTACGTCGCGGACATCAGGCTCGGGGAAACGACCGACACGCAGGATGAGAGCGGGCGGATCCTCCGCACCGGTTCGTGGGCCCATGTCGACCGGGGCTCGGTCGAGGCGGTGCTCCCCAGATTCATGGGGAAGCGGTTTCAGACTCCGCCGATGTACTCGGCGCTGAAGCACAAGGGGACCCCGCTCTACATGCTCGCGCGACGCGGCGAGAAGATCGATCGCAACCCGCGCGAGGTCGAAACTTACGAGATCAACCTCCTCGAGTTCCAGCCGCCGGTCATCCGGATCGAGGTCTACTGCTCGCGCGGGCTCTACCTGCGCGTTCTCGCCGAGGAGATCGGCGACGCGCTGAACGTCCCGGCGCACCTCGGTGGCCTCGTCCGCAGGCGCATCGGGCATTTCTCGCTCGGAGAGGCCGTCTCGGACGGCGAGTTCGAGAAGCTTCTCGATGACGCGGCTCCAAGCTACACGCTCGCCGATGCGATGGGACATTTCCCCGCGGTGATTCTCTCGGAGGAACAGTCGAGGGGGTTGTCGCGCGGGATCATTCCGAGGCTCCACCCGGCGAAGCAGGCGGTTTTCCCTCCGCAGGGGAGCCTTCTCCGGCTCGAGCGGAGCGACGGCTCGCTCGGCGCGATCGCCGAGATGGGTCTTGGCGGGCTCATCCAGATCAGGCGCGTGTTCAGGGAACCGGCGGCGTAGGGCCGCTCGAACGTTGGGAAATCGCATGCGGATCATTTTGAATCCGGACGCCGTGGCACCGGGCGCCTTCGTCGGCACAGCCGTCACGATCGGTGTCTTCGACGGAATCCATCGGGGGCACGCCGAGGTCATCCGGACCCTCGTCGAAGTCAAGCGGCTGGAAAAGAGGAGCGCCTCTATTCTTCTCACCTTCGACACGCATCCGCTGGCGGTCACCCATCCGGAGATGGTGCCTCCGCTCCTTATGACGCTCGATGAGAAGCTCCACGTCCTCGGCCAGATGGACGTTGATTGCGTCGTCGTCGAGCATTTCTCGAAGGAAACGGCCGCGATCGACTTCCGCGAGTATATAGCCGGGCGGCTCGTGGGGAGGCTCGGCATGAAGCATCTCGTCGTCGGATACGACCTGCACCTCGGGCGAGGGAGAGAGGGCTCGCAGGCTCGGCTCGTCGAAGAGGCTCGCAGGCTCGATTTCGCGGTCACAGTCGTTCCCCCCGTGGTGATCCAGGGGAGCGTCGTTTCGAGCACGAAGATCAGAAGGGACATCTCGGAGCGCCGCCTCGATCATGCCGCGCGCTGTCTCGCCCGGCCGTATTTTTTCGAGGGGGAGGTCGTGCGCGGCGAGGGCGTAGGCCGGAGCATCGGTTTTCCGACTGCGAATGCCGCCGTCGCTTCCCGCGCCAAGCTGCTCCCGCCCGGAGGCGTCTACGCCGTCGAGGTCGACGCCGGGGAGCGGCGCTACGGCGGGATGATGAACATCGGGAGCGCGCCCACGATCCACAAGGACGGCGAGCGGCACGTCGAGGTTCACCTGTTCGATTTCGAGGGCGACCTCGTCGGCGAGCGCATCCGGGTGCACTGCCTTCAATTCATGCGCGAGGAGCGAAGGTTCGGGAGCATCGAGGAGCTGCGGGCACAGTTAATGCATGACAGGGTGGCGGCTTACGCCATATTGGAAAAGAAGCATTGACAATCGTGTCGGATCGTGTATTTTGTAATGCTTACATATGGAGGCCGAACAAGCATCGCAGTTTTGAGGCGGATCGGGGGCGGCCCCGTTCTGCTGCCATCGTGATATATCATCACTGTGTTAAGGAGGTGCATGAACGATGGCACTGCCGAAGGAAGTAAAAAAGGAAGTAATCAGCAAGTATCAGGTTCACGAGAAAGATTCCGGTTCCCCGGAAGTTCAGATCGCTCTTCTCACTGAACGCATCAACCAGCTTGCAAAACATTTCCAGGTTCACAAGAAGGACTTCGCGTCGCGTCGCGGTCTGTTGAAGCTCGTGAGCCAGCGGCGCAAGCTCCTCGATTATCTCAAGAGCAACAAGATCGATAAATATAGAGCGATCATCAAGGAATTGAACATCAGGAAATAGCCACCCGGTCTCCTGGTTTCACGGTTCACGACCGCGCGAGGGGACACGCGGGCGGCTAGTTTTGTATTTCGTTCTTTAATGCAATGGAGGCTCGTTCCCGAATGGTTAAGAAGAATTGGGCTCTCGAAGGCAAGAATGTCTACTTCGAGACAGGCAGATTGGCCAAGCAGGCTGACGGGGCCGTACTGGTAGGTATCGAAAGCACAGTCGTGCTGGTGACGGCGGTCGCGTCGAAGGACAAACAGTCGGAACAGGATTTCTTCCCGCTCAGCGTCGAGTATCGTGAGAAATTCTATGCGGCCGGCAAGATTCCCGGCGGCTTTTTCAAACGCGAAGGGCGTCCCGGCGAAAACGAGACGCTCGGCGCCCGCATGATCGATCGGCCCATCCGGCCGCTCTTTCCGGCGGGCTTCCGGTACGAGGTGCAGGTCGCTTGCAGTGTTCTGAGCAGCGATCAGCAGCTTCCCTCGGACATTCTGGGTATCACGGGGGCGTCGCTCGCGCTGGCGCTGTCGGATATTCCATTCGGAACGATCCTGAGCGGCGTCCGGGTCGGCATGAAGGATGGACACCTGATCGCCAACCCGACGTTCGTCGAGCTCGAGGAAGGGCAGCTCGATATCGCGGTCGCGGGCTCGGACGATGCGATCATCATGGTCGAAGGCGGCGCGAAGGAAGTATCGGAGTCGGCAATGCTGGAGGCGCTCGAGTTCGCGCACGCGCACATCAAGAAGCTCAATGCTTTCCAGCGGGAGTTCTTGGCCGAATGCGAGCTGAAGCCGAAGCGCGAGTTCACGGCCATGGAAATCGACGCGGGCCTCGAGGCGCTTCTTCGCACCGAATGCCTCGCGGAGGTCAACCGGCGCTGCCGCATCAAGGAGAAGCTCGTCAGGCAGAACGCGCTCGCCGATCTCTACAAAGAAGCGCTCGCCAGGCACAGCGAGGCCTACCCCGATTCGGAGAAGATGTTCAGGGCGATCATGGAGAAGCTCGAGCGCGAAGTCGTGCGGAGCATGATCGCCAATGAGAAGATCCGCGCCGACGGCCGGGGCTGCACCGACCTGAGAAACATAAACTGCGAGATAGGCGTTCTCCCCAGGACGCACGGAAGCGCCCTTTTCACGCGGGGGGAGACCCAGAGCCTCGTGGTCACGACTCTCGGCACGGCCCAAGACGAGCAGCGCCTCGACGAGCTCTCGGGCGAGTCATTCAAGAGCTACATGCTCCATTATAACTTCCCGCCATTCAGCGTCGGCGAGGTCGGAAGGTTCAGCGGCCCGGGGCGGCGAGAGATCGGTCACGGCATGCTCGCCGAGCGGGCGATCGAGCCCGTCATTCCGGCGGACGAGAACTTCCCCTACACGATCAGGGTTGTCTCGGACATCCTCGAGTCGAACGGTTCGAGCTCGATGGCGACCGTCTGCGGCGGAAGTCTCGCCCTCATGGACGCCGGCGTTCCCATAAAGAAGCCCGTAGCGGGGGTGGCGATGGGGCTCATCAGGGAGGGGGACCGCGTCGCGATCCTCACCGACATCCTCGGTCTCGAGGACCACGACGGCGACATGGACTTCAAGGTGGCCGGAACGCGCGACGGCATAACGGCGTTTCAGATGGACGTCAAGATAGCCGGCATCACGCGCTCGATCATGGAGCCGGCGCTCGAACAGGCGCGTCAGGCGCGCATGAAGATACTCGACATCATGGATGCGACGATCCGCTCGCCGCGCAAGGAGATTTCGCCGTATGCGCCGAAGATCGTCCAGATCAAGATCCCCGTCGATAAGATCCGCGAAGTCATAGGTCCGGGAGGCAAGATGATCCGCCACATCCAGGATACAACCGGAGCCAAGATCCAGGTGGAGGACGACGGAACGGTGGAGATCGCCGCCGTGGATCAGGCAGCGGGGGACAAAGCGCTCGAGATGATCCGCGGCCTCACCGAGGAGCCCGAGGTGGGCAAGGTGTACAAGGGCGTCGTTCGCGGCATCCAGGTGTTCGGAGCCTTCGTGCAGATCCTTCCCGGCAGGGACGGCCTGCTCCACATATCGGAGATCGACCGCCAGCGGATCAACAAGGTCGAGGACGTTCTCAATATCGGGGACGAGGTCGAGGTCAAGGTCATTGGCATCGACAAGGACGGCAAGGTAAAGCTGAGCCGCAAGGCTCTGCTCTAACGGCATCACATGCTCAGACTGCCTCCTCCGCACAAGGTGTCGCTCTCTTCGGGAGCGACGCTTCTCCATCAGCGGAATCCCTTTTCGCCGACCGTTGCGTTCGGAGTGTGGATCGCGGGAGGATCGAGCCGCGAGAGGGACGAAGAGCGAGGGCTATCGCACCTTCTGGAGCATCTCGTATTCCGCGGAACCAAGAGCCGGGACGCCCTCACGATCGCTTACGATCTCGAGTCGATCGGCGGGCAGTACGACGCGTTCACGGGGAAAGAGGCGACCTGCTACCACGCGAAGGTTCTCCAGGAGCATTTCGGGAGGCTCATCGACGTTCTCGCCGACATCGTCTGCAGGCCCTCCATACCCCAGTCGACTTTCAGGCTCGAGAAGAACGTCGTTCAGGAGGAGATCCGGAGCATCAACGATTCGCCCGAGGAGCTGGCCCACGAGCTTTTCTACGCGACGCTCTTCAATGACCATCCGCTCGGCCACCCGGTGACGGGATATCTCAAGGACATCGCACGCTATACGAGAGACGACCTTTTCGCATTCCACGAGAAGACCTACACCGCCTCCGATACCCTCCTCGGATTCATCGGCAATTTGCCGCTCGACAAGGTCGTCGCAATCCTGGAGGAGAAGTTCCGCTTCCCGCGGAAGCGCTCGCGCGCGCGGCGCCTCGCGATCGTCGAGAACGAAAAGCGGGTCAGCTCGCGGACACGCGATGAGTGGGCGCAGTCCCACGTGTGCGTCGGGGCCCGAACGGTCCCGGCGCCGCATAAGGACCGGCATGCGCTCGTCATGATCGCCAACATCCTGGGAGGCGGGGCGACCTCGCGTCTGTTCCAGAGCCTCAGGGAAAAGAAGGGGCTCGTCTACTCGGTATACTCTCATGTGAGCTTCTGGCGCGAGGCGGGCACCATCTGCAATTTCTTCTCCGTCGACTCGAAGAATCTCGCCCGTGCGCTGGACATTCTGCACGCGGAGCTCGCCGATCTCAGAAACGGCGGCGTTCGGGACGAGGAAATCACGAGCGCGAAGGAGCAGGTGAAGGCCGGCATTCTGTTCGGCGTTGAGAGCGTCGAGAACAGGCTTTTTCAGGTCATCCAGAGCGAATATTTCCACGGTAGGTACATGCGATTCGACGAGACGATCAAGGCGATCGAGAAGGTCGATCGCGCATCTGTCACGGAAGCGGCCGAGCGGTACCTCGCCGGGGACGTTCTGACCTATGCCTCTTGCGGCCGCGTCGCTCTGAAGGGGCTCGTGCCCTGAAGCGGGAGCGGATATGGACACCGCCGTGCGGATAAGGATTCGGTACCTGAAGCATCACGAGGGGCTTCCGGCAATCGAGCGCCAGACTCCCGGTTCGAGCGGCTTCGACGTTAGCGCCGCATGCGCGGACGAGATCGCCGTAGCGCCCGGCTCGGCGGCG
>JAQTVX010000103.1 GCA_028706585.1 Candidatus Krumholzibacteriia bacterium
ACAACGTTGGCGCCGCCGAAATCTCTTGCGCTCCTGACGTCGATAGCGATCCAAACAACGTCACCCGCTTTGACGCCCTTTCCCGACTGAGCCGAGCGTCTCTTCTCAATGATCGTCTTGCCCGTACGAATCACCCCTTTTTACAGCTTGCGAGCTACTTCCTCCGCCATATCCATGGTCTTGCTCTTCCCGCCCATGTCGTACGTGCGGACCTTGCCTTCCTTGATGACCTTGGCGACGGCGCTCTCGATCCTCTCGGCGGACTTATTCTCGCCGAGCCAATCGAGCATGAGCTTCGCGGCGAGTATCGTTGCCAAAGGATTGACCTTGTACATGCCGGTGTATTTGGGCGCCGAACCGTGCGTCGGCTCGAACACGGCATAGCTGTCGCCGAGGTTCGCCGCCGAGGCGAAGCCGAGGCCGCCGACGAGCTGCGCGGCGAGATCGCTGATGATGTCGCCGAAGAGGTTCGAGGCAACGAGCACGTCGTAGCTCATGGGATTCTTGACCAGCCACATGCACATCGCATCGATGTTCGCCTCATCGAGCTGGATACCGGGATACTCCTTGGCGATGGCGCGCGCCTCGCGGACCATCAGGCCGCTCGTTTCGCGAAGCACGTTCGGTTTCTCGACGATCGTGACCTTCTTGCGGCCGTTCTTTTTCGCGAATTCAAAACCACTTCTGATGATGCGGTCGCAGCCCTTCTTCGTGATGATCCTGAGACCGAGCGCGATCTCGTTTTCGGGAAGCTTGCCGAATTTGGCGAACTTCTTGTTCTTCGCGCTCATGAAGTCGAGCACCTCGCGCGGCGTCGGATAGAACTCTACCCCGGCATACAGGCCTTCCGTGTTCTCCCTGAAAACCACGATATCGATGCCATCCTTGTAGTTGAGCGGGTTGCCAGGATAGGCCTTGCACGGCCGCATGTTCGAGTGCAGGTCGAAGAGCTGCCTGAGTCCCACGATCGGGCTCGAGTAGACGAAGCCCTTTCCCTTGAGGGATGCATCCAGCTCGGCCTCCGATTCCTGCTTGGGCTTCGAAGTAATGGCGCCGAAGAGCGCGCAGTGCGTCTCCTTGAGCAGCTTCACGGTCCGCTCGGGGAGCGCGTTCCCCTCTTTGCACCAGAACTCCCAGCCAATGTCCCCGTGAATATAGTCGGCATCGATCTTGAGGGCGTCGAGAACCAGCCTTGCCGCCTCCATCACTTCTTTGCCCACGCCGTCGCCGGGGAGCCATGCGATCCTGTACTTTGCCATTAAAAGCCTCCTTGCTCTCGAATCACCGACAGCGAGCCGGCGGGACGGCCGGCTCAAGGCAATCGCTCTAATTCATTTTCGGAAGGCGAACGAGCCCTTTCTTCTGGAGCAACTGGAACTTGTCGCGCGATTCCTTGATCATTTTCTCAGCCTTCGAGATGAGTTGGTTCCAGCTCAAATCGAGACGGGCGACACCCTGCTCGACCGCCTTGCGCCCGACGGCCGCGGCCTCGCGCGGATACACCTCGACCTCATCCATGGTCGGGATGAGATAATCCTCGCGAAGCCCCTTGTCCTCGGCCACGCGCGCGAGCTCCCTCGCCGCCGCAATGCACATCTCGTCCGTGATGGTCTTCGCCATCACGTCGAGGGTGCCGCGGAAGATGCCGGGGAATCCGAGCGAGTTGTTGACCTGGTTCGGGAAATCGCTCCGGCCGGTCGCCACCACCCGTGCACCGGCTTCCTTCGCCTCCCACGGCCAGATCTCAGGGATCGGATTCGCGCAGACGAACACGACCGCGTCCTTGGCCATCCGTGCGATCCATTCCTTCTTGATCGTATCGGGGCCCTGCTTCGAGAGGGCGATGAGAACGTCGGCACCCTCTATCGCATGGGGGACATCCCCCGTTCTCCCCTCGCCGTTCGTCTTCTGGGCCATCTCCCACTTCTCTTTCCAATCCTGTTTCAGCTCTTCCTCGCGCCCCTTGTGGAGTATACCCTTGCTGTCGCACATGATGATGTTTCCGGGGCTTACGCCGGCAAGCATGACCATTCGGGCGATACAGATGTTCGCCGCGCCCGCGCCAACCATCGTCACTCTGACCTTGGGCAGGTCCTTGCCAACGATCTTCACGGCGTTGATGAGGCCGGCGACGGTCACCGCCGCGGTACCCTGCTGATCGTCGTGCCACACTGGAATGTGGCACTCCCTGCGAAGCGTGTCGAGAACGCGGAAACACTTCGGTTGCGAAATGTCTTCGAGATTGATACCGCCGAACGAGGGCTGGAGCAGCTTCACGAACTCTATGAGCTTGTCGGGATCCTTGGTATCGACGCAGATCGGAAAGGCATCGACTCCGCCCAGGTACTTGAAGAGCATGCCCTTGCCTTCCATGACCGGGAGCCCCGCCTCTGGACCGATGTCGCCGAGACCGAGAACGCGCGTTCCGTCGCTGACGACCGCGACGAAGTTGCCCTTGTTCGTGTGCTCGAAGACCTTTTCGGGATTGTCGCGGATGTCGAGGCACGGCTTGGCCACACCCGGGGTATACCAGATCGCGAAATCGTCGATGCTGCGGATGCAGGCCTTCGGCATGATCTCGATCTTGCCCTTGTAGAATGGATGCATGATCATGGCGTCGATCCCTGGCTGCTTGGCCTTCTCGATGAGCTCTTCTTTCGTGACGGGTTTCAGAATCTTGGGGGCAGGCTTTTTCGGAGCCGCTTTCCTGGCAGCCGCCCTATTTGGCGCTGGTTTCCTCACGACAACCTTCTTTTTCGGCTTCGCGGTTCTTTTCGCGACTCTCTTCTTCGCACTCTTCGCTTTCTTGGGACTCATGAAACTACCTCCCGGGGGTATGAATGTTCACGGGAAAGATCGCCTTCGAAGAGCACATCTTTCCTCACGTTCAGAAATCCAGCATGTCCGGCTGTGACATTATCAGTGAAACGAATCTACTTCTCGACCAACTCCGCGGCAGCCTTGAGGCCCTCGTCGAATGCCTTCATGTTGAGCTCCTCGGTGCCCTTCGGCACGCGCGCCAGGATGGCCTTTCTGACGGCGCCTTCCGACGCGACGCCCGATATCTTCGTGAGAATGCCGAGGGCGACGATGTTCGTCACGACGGCCTTGCCCACCTTCTTCACGGCGATCTCCGTGATTGGAGCCTGATAGAGCTTGTACTCGCCCGACGGCAGGTCCTTGACGAGGCCGGAATCGACGATGAGAATGCCGCCGGATTTGAGATCCTTGCTGTACTTCGCGCAGGACACCTGGGTGAGCGAGAGCAGCAGATCGAGGTTCAACACCTTCGGATAATCGATATCGCCGTCGCTTATTACGACCTCGGCCTTGCTCGCCCCGCCGCGGGCCTCTGGGCCGTAACTCTGCGTCTGCACTGCGTTGCGGCCATCGTATATCACGACCGCCTCCGCCAGGATCTTTCCCGCCAGGATGAGCCCCTGGCCGCCGGAACCGCTCAGGCGCATCTCATATCTATCCATCATCGCTCCCATTTCACCTTCCCGCACCTATTCCGCCGACCGCTTTTCGGCCTTCAACCTCTCGATGAGCTTGTCGTACTCGGCCGAAAACTCGGGCTTTTCGACGTCCCAGAGAATGCCGGAGGCGATCTTGCCCACTTTCTCGTCCTCGGCCATCTTGTCGAGCTTGTCCTTCTGAACGACGTTGTCCTTGAGCCAGTTCATGAGATCGACGGGATTGGCGAGCTTGTTCCGGCGCCCGTACGCCGTCGGACACGGCGACAGAATCTCGACGACCGAGAAACCCTTTTTCGACAGCGCCGCCGTGATGAGCTTGTCGAGCTGCTGGACGTGATAGACGTCCCCGAGCGCGACGAAGGAGGCGCCGGCCGCCTGCGCGAGCCCAGAGATATTGAACGACGGCTCCAGGTTCCCGAACGGCGCGGTCGAGGCGTTCTTGCCTCTCGGCGTGGTCGGCGACACCTGTCCGCCGGTCATGCCGTAGATGTAGTTGTTGTATAGGAGAACGGTGAGATCGATGTTCCTCCGGGCGCCGTGTATGTAGTGATTTCCACCAATGGCGGTTGCGTCGCCGTCACCGGTGACGACGATGACGTGGAGCCTGGGATTCGCGAGCTTCACGCCCGTCGCGAACGCGATTGCGCGCCCGTGCGTCGTGTGCAGCGTGTTGATGTCCAAATACCCTGGGGTGCGGCTCGAGCAGCCGATACCCGCTACCATGACCGCTTCGTCCTTCGGGATGCCGAGCTTCTTGATCGAGCGGATGAGCGACTTGAGCACGATCCCGTCGCCGCAGCCCGAGCACCAGATGTGAGGAAAGTTCCTCTCGCGTATATATTCGAGATAGTCGAACATCGCTAGACCAGCTCCTTGACCTTGTCGATAATCTGGTTCGGCGTGATCGGATCGCCATCGACGCGGTTCACACGGTGGATTTCGGCCTTGCACTTCGCCGCGAGCTCCACCTCGCGCGCCATTTGCCCGAGATTCATCTCGACGCAGACGAACGATTTGACCCTGCCTGCGATATCGAGGATTTCCTCCGACGGGAACGGCCAGATCGTTGTCGGCTCGAACAGTCCAACCTTCATGCCCGCTTCGCGGCACTCCTTGACGGCGCGCTTCGCGGAGCGCGCCACGCCGCCGTATGCGAATATGCACACCTCTGCATCGTCGAGCCCGAACGTCTTCCAGCGCATGATCTCCCGCCGGTGCCGTTCGATCTTCTCGGTCAGGTGGAGGATGTTCGTCTCTATCTTCTTCGCGTCATTCGTCGGAAAACCGGTCTCGTCGTGGCAGAGGCCCGTTACGTTGTATCGGTAGCCCGTGCCGAAATTCGCGAGAACGGGAATGTCGTCCTTCGTCTTTTCATAGGGAAGATACTCATCCGGCGAAACGGTCGGTTGCTTGCGATTGACAATCTTGACGCTCGCCCTTTCGGGAAGAACCATCCGCTCGGTCATGTGCCCGACAATCTCGTCGAACAGGAGTATGACCGGCGTCATGTACGTCTCGGCGAAGTTGAAGGCCTGAATCGTCTGCTCGAACATCTCCTGGGCCGATGAAGCCGTCAGGGCGATCACCCCATGGTCGCCGTGAGATCCCCATCGCGCCTGCTGCATGTCCATCTGGGCGGGAAGCGTCGGCGTTCCCGTGCTTGGACCGCCCCGCTGCACGTCCACGACGACGCACGGCACTTCTGCCATGACCGCGTGCCCGAGATTCTCCTGCTTCAGGCTGAAGCCAGGACCCGAGGTCGCCGTCAAGGCCTTTGCCCCCGTGAGGGATGCGCCGATGACGGCACCCATCGCAGCGATCTCATCCTCCATCTGGATGAACTTGCCTCCGATCCGCGGCAGTTTTCGCACGAGGTACTCCGCAATCTCGGAGGAAGGAGTAATGGGATAGCCCGCGAAGAAACGGCAACCGGCCCAGATCGCGCCTTCCGCGCAAGCATCGTTCCCCTGCATCATCACGATTTTCCCGGTGGGACTGCTTGGCAAAGTGACTGTCTCCTTTTCTGAACGAGCGCCCCCGGCTGCTTTCAAGCGTCAACGAATACGTCTCAGGAGGCCGAGGGCATAAAAAAATGAGGAGCCCGTCGATGGGCGCCTCATTCAACCGTTATCGCAAAATCGGGGCACCTGAGCTCGCACAAGTTGCACTTGATGCAGTCCTCAGGTCGCGCGACCTTGACCTTCCCGCCCTCCATCTCGAGACAGTTCTTCGGGCAGAAGGCTACGCAAATTTCACAGCCCTTGCACCATTTGAGGTCAACCTTGAAAATAGCTTGTTTTTTCTCTGCGGCTTGGCTCTCGGCCACCGCGACCACTTCCGATCAGGCTTATCTCACGCCACGAAAGCGATGCTCTCATCATCAAGAAAACACGTCTCGAAATTGGAAGCAATATATACCAGGTCGCGTAACGTTGCAAGCCTTTTTGAATGCTATAGCAAACTTTATTCAGGATAGTGAAAATGGAGCTGGCGCGCGGAATCGAACCGCGGACCTGCGCATTACGAGTGCGCTGCTCTACCAGCTGAGCTACGCCAGCCCCCGCAAGCAGAGAAGTATATAAGCTTGAATGGGGAACGAATTCAAGTGATTTTTCTCGCCGGCCCTTCACTCGTAGTGCAGTGCTTCGATCGGATTCATTGCGGCGGCCTTCTTCGCTGGATAGAACCCGAAGAATACGCCGATAACGCCCGAGAACAAGAAAGAGATGGCGATGATAAGCGGGTCTGCGATAACGGATGCCGAGATCGCCTTGCCTATCACAAAGGCCGTCACGAACCCCAGGATAATGCCGAGAATGCCCCCCATAAGGCTGATAATGGCGGCCTCGATGAGAAACTGCACAAGCACGTCCGCCTCTCGCGCCCCGATGGCCAGCCGAATCCCGATCTCTCTGGTCCGCTCGGTTACCGAGACGAGCATGATGTTCATGATGCCGATGCCTCCGACGAGCAGAGAGACACCGGCGACGCAGCTGAGAAGCAGCGTCATCATTCTCGTGACGGATGTCGCCATTTCATTGATTTCGGTCTGGGTACGAATTGAGAAGTCGTTTTCCTCGGAACCGGCCAACCGGTGCGATCGCCGGAGGATTCCCTGCAGCTCGATTTTCGCCGCATCGACCTGGTCTTCCGATACGGCGCTCGCCGTGATGCTATTGATCCACTTCCCGTCGCCCAGGCGATAGAGCACCGTCGTGGCGGGCGCGAGAACGATGTCGTCCTGGTCCGATCCCATCATGTTCTGCCCCTTCCCGCTGAGCACACCGATTACGGTGAAGGGCACGTTACCTATGCGAATTTGCGCACCCACCGGGTCCTGACCTGGGAAAAGAGTGTCGGCCACGGTGGTGCCGAGAACGGCAACCTTGCTCATCGTTTTGATGTCGCGATCGGTGAAAAATGAGCCGCGGTCGACCGGCCAGCTTCGAATCTCGGTGTAGTTCGGCGCCACACCTTGAATACTCGTGAACCAGTTGTTCCGCCCGGCGATGATCTGAGCGCTTTCGCGAGTGATCGGAGAGACATTCGTGATCAGGGTGGCCTCTTCCTTGATTTTCTCAACATCGCTCAACGTGAGGGTGTGCCAACTGCCCGCCCCTCTGCTCACACCTCCCATACCGCTCGCCCCAGGCATGACCATGAGGAGGTTGGTCCCGAGGGATTCGATCTTCCCCGAGATATCGGACTGCGTCCCTCTCCCCACCGAGATGAGGGCAATCACCGAGGCGACACCTATGAAGATGCCGAGCATCGTGAGGAAGCTCCGCATCCGGTTCTTCATGATGCTCT
>JAQTVX010000104.1 GCA_028706585.1 Candidatus Krumholzibacteriia bacterium
GAAAACGAGCGGGAGTTCACGCAGGACCTCATCCGCAAAGTCAAGGAATCGCACGACCCCGCGGAGCGCGTCAAGGCGATGGAGATCCTCACCTTGCTTCCGGCGGGGGAGTTCCTCACGTCGATTCTCGGTATAATGAAGCGCGATCCGCTCGCCGAGCTGCGGGTTCACGCGATGGAGATCGTCTCTGCGAGCGCGCGGGAGGACGAGGCGATATCGGCCGTCTCTTCGATGCTCGTCGACCCGTCGCCCGCCGTGAGAACGAAGGCCGCCGAGATCCTCGGCCGGCACCGCACGCCCCAGGCGCTCGAAGCGCTCCTCCACGTTCTCGACACCTCGGATCGGAAGTTCCGCGAGGCGGTGACGACCTCGCTCTCCGCCCTTCTCGCCGACAATCCGGATCGATTCGGATTGCTCCTCCACAGCATTCCGGAGTCGAAGACGAGGAAGATCGGGATGGCCTGGCTAATGGGCAAAACGAGGAAACAGGGCTCGATGGCCTTCCTCGTCAAGCTTTTGGAAGACCCTGATCCCGAAGTCCGCGCCTCTGCCGTCGGGGCGCTCGCGAAGTTCAAGCGAAAGCGGCTCCTCTCCCATTTCGACAGGCTCCTCTACGACCCGAGCGAACGCGTGAGGGCCGCCTCCGTCAACGCGATCGCCGCAATCGGCGGCGGCGCGGCATTCGCCCTGTGCGCTCGCTCGGTCGAGGATATCGACGAGTTCGTGCGCCAGCGCGCTTCAATCGGCCTCGCGAAGATGGACTCCGTGCAGGCGATACTCGTCCTTCGCGACAAGGGCACCGGCTCCAACGACCTCGAATCGTACGCGCGGGGTATTCTCTTCGCGACCGGCGCCGCCGCGGGCGATTCCTCCGCCCAGGCGGTCCGCAACGACCCGCTCGCGAGAACCGTCGTCGCGGAGCTCTGCCCCGAAGAGGAAATGCGCGCGGCGTTCCGCTCGTCTCCGGACCGCAAGAAGCGGCTTCACGCGTTCCGCATGCTCGCCATGGCCGGCTCGGAGAGCGATAGCGAGCTCGTCGCCCTCGCCCTCAAGGATCCATCGGCCGAGATCAGGGAGGAGGCGCACCAAGCGAGCGGCTGAGCGATCATGGAGCATTTCAATGCAATCTACCGCGTTCTCGAATGGATCTTCCTCGGCTATTTCTTCGTCTACAACTCGTTCAATCTTCTTTTCCTCGTTGTCGCCTTTCTCGACGTGCGCCGTCGCGTGATCGGTACGGGCTTCGACGATCTCGACGTCGCGATGGCTTCCCCGCTCACACCGCCGCTGTCGATCGTCGTTCCGGCGTACAACGAGGAGACGACAATCGTCGAATCCGTGCGCGCGCTCATGAACTCGCGGTTCCCCAGGCTCGAGATAATCATCGTGAACGACGGCTCCACCGACGCGACGCTCGCCGTAGCGAAGAGGGCCTTTCTGATGAAGCGGATCGACATCGACTACCTCGATCAGATCACGACCGCGCCCGTACGGGGCTTCTATGAATCGACCTCCACCCTCCCGGCCCAGGTCGCGCGCATCGTCCTCATAGACAAATTTAACGGCGGACGCGCCGACGCGATCAACGCCGGCATCAACGCATCGAGGTGCCCGTATTTTCTGTCGATCGACGCGGACTCCATTCTCGACGACCAGGCGCTCCTCCAGACTTTCCGTATCATGCTCGAAGACGCCGACGTCGTGGGCGTCGGAGGCCAGGTGGCGATCGTCAACGGGTGCGTGCTCAGAGACGCACGGGTCGTCGAACGGAGGCTGCCGCGAAGCAGCCTCGCGCGGTTCCAGATCGTCGAGTACATCAGATCGTTCACGATTGGAAGGACGACATTCGCCAAGTTCGACTCGCTCCTCATCATCTCGGGCGCCTTCGGGGTGTTCAACAAGGAATTCGTCAAGAAAGCCGGAGGGTATCTGACGCGCCACCTCACCTCGAGAATCGTTCGGGAGTTCGGCGGCGTGACGAACGGCACCGTCTGCGAGGACATGGAGCTCGTCGTACGGCTGCACCGGTACATACGTGAGAAAAAGCTGCACAAAAGAATCGCCTACATCCCCCACCCGCTCTGCTGGACGGAGGTGCCGGAAACGCTCTCGAGCCTCTCCAAGCAGCGCAACCGGTGGGAGCGCGGGCTAATCGAATCGCTCAGGTACCATCGGAAGATGCTTTTCAACAGGACCTACGGCGCTGCCGGGCTCCTCGGCATCCCGTACTATGTTCTATTCGAGCTTCTCGGCGCCCCGGTCGAGCTGCTGGGCTATCTCTCCCTGCCGTTCCTCTTCGCCCTCGATCATCTGAACTACGAGTACGTCGCGCTGTTCTTCGCGATGTCGATCGCATACGGGGCGCTTCTCTCGGTCGCCTCCATCGCCATCAGCGCGTGGCCCCAGAAAACATCGGACACGGACATCTCCGGCTCGACGCTCCTCTACTTCAAGAGCGCGAGAGACATTTTCATATTGATCTTCTACGGCATCCTCGAGAACTTCGGATACCGCCAGCTGACCCTGTGGTGGCGAACGAAGGGAATCGTCGATTACTTCAGGGGCAAACGCGGCTGGGACAAGTTCGAGAGAAAAGGCTTCGTCACTCAAAGCGAGAGAATCGATGAGAGCGTCCCTGTATAAGATGATAATGTGCGCCATGGCTATCGCGGCCGCCCCGCGCGCCGCCCCCGCCGAGCCGACGCTCGACGGCGCCCGGAGCACGGCATACGCGGGCTACTGCCGCCTCGACATGGGCGGGCGCGGAACCGGGGATGAAAGCTACACTGGCTTTCGCTATCGGCCGCGCCCGCGCTCGATCCTCTACGCGGAGTGCCGCTACCTCGACCGCTTCGAAGAGCGCGAGGCGAGATTCCGCGGCGGCGCATCGTCCGGATTCGCGGGCGTCTGGAACCTGGCGGCGGAGCTCTCGATCGCGCCTGGAGCCGCGATCTACCCGAGGTTCGCGGGCTCTATCGAGCTCGGGAGACCGGTCGCGAGGTCGCTCGCGCTGTCGGGCAGGCTCAACGCCTCGGCGTACGGCGACGCCGCCCTCTTCGGCGCGGCCGTGACGAGCGAATACTACCCGCGCGGTGACTGCGCGCTCATATCGCGGATCGGCGTCGCGACGATCGATTTCGAGGGGACGCCGGCCTCCACCGACGGAAGCGCGCTCGTTAAGGTCATCTGGTTCGTCGACGACCGGACGAGGGTCTTCGCGTACGGCGCATCCGGCAGCGAATCGTACAGGATTGAGACGATCGACCGGGCCGGCGACATACGATCGGATGCAGTCGGCGCCGGCGCCGCGTTCTTCGTGTTTCCCTCGGTCGCCGTGTCGCCGAGCATCGAGTACCAGAAAAGAGAGCGAGGCCCGCGCTTCCTGCAGCTCGGCCTCGAGATATCCCTGGTGCGATAGTGTTTACCTGGATAAACAAGCGGTCAAATAGGGATCGTGCTTACCTTGAAACTTCGAATGGCACCTCTGAATATTCAAGGTAACATCGATCGACGGCCGCTTCCGGCTCGATTCATGACTCTCGGCAGCGGTTCCTACGATTTGCTTCATCAGATTCACGCCAATCATCCGAAAAAGCCCTTGATAGAACCAGGTCAACCTCGCAATATGGTATACATAAGTCCAAATTGGGGCCGAAAATGGAACTCACAGGAAGCAGCAAACATGCGATTCATGGCATTTTCTCTGCTCTCGGCGGTTCTCCTTCTCTCTTCTCGCCCCGCGTATGCACAGGCCTCGCTCTTCTACCTCGAGGCCCAGGCCGTGGGTGGCTACTCGAGCGCCGCTCGCGAGGCCATTTACTATTCAATGACGCAGGATGACGCCATGCAGAAACCGAGCGTCGGTTTCGACTGGCTCCAGCGCCTGTCGGGCGAGGGCCGCGACTTCGGCGTCATCGGAGTCCAGGCGCGGCTCGCCTACAATCACGAGCCCGATCGCGAGGTCGAGCTCCAGCTCTACAATGCATGGTTTCGATACAAGGCCGGCCTCGCGGACATCTGGATCGGCCACGACAGGCCGGCGCTGGGTCTCTCATCCTACTTCGACTCTCACGGCCTCCTGCTCCCGACCCTAGCCATGATGGGCTGGGGCTTCGACCGCGATTGGGGCGTAGGCTTCTCCCGGGATTTCTCCTGGGGGAATCTCACGGGCTCGCTCACGACCGGCTCCGGCATGCCGATCTACTCCAAGGGCAACTACCTCGCCTCGGCGAGGATCGCAAAAGGCGTCCTCGAGCGTGATAACTTCAATCTCGGCCTGTCCGCGGCCTGGGGAGAGATACTCGAGACGATGGGGTACGAGCTGATGTCGGACGATCCCGAGCCGTTTCAAGTGGTCTCAATCGATTTCACGTTCCTCTGGACGCGATTCGAGAGCCGCATCGAGGGCATGGCGGGAGAGCGGATGATAAAGAACGATCCGACCTGCGCCTTCTTCTGGCGCCTCACCATGAACCTCCTCGAGGAGAACCGCCTGAAGCTAGAGACTCAGCCCGTTTTGTGGGAAGAGACGTCGGAATTGAGGTTCACGATGTCTGCCGGCGTCTCGTATCAGGTGACGGCCGATCTCGCGCTGCGCGCAATGTATCAACACATCCACGCGAGAGAAGACCACGACATCATTGTCATCCCGGCCCTGCGCTCCCTGTACCCAAACATCGACGCAGAAGAAGACAACAGGATCGTCTTTCAGGTGTATTATTATGGAGGGATATGACAAGAGGGGCGCGCGGATAAAGAAGCTGATTCTCATAACGATGGCGCTCATCGCCTTCGAGTCGTCTGGGCTGCTCGCGGCCGTCGGCTGCGACCTCAACGACCCCGACCGCGACGTGAAGCGCCTCTTCCCCGAGTCGACCGGCTACAAGGCGATCTACGTCTCGATCGGCAAGAAGGGCGGGGAGCCGCTTCTCGGCGACATCGAGTCGCGACTCGGCGACAGGTTCAAAGGCCTCTATGAGAATATCGACGTCCCCTACACGATGTACCGGATCTACAAAGGCCCGGAGGTCATCGGCTACATCCACGGCGTGAATCAGAAGGGACATTACGGAGGCATCCAGGTGTTCCTCGCCCTCGACCTCGAGGGCACCATCAAGGCGTTCTACGTTCAGAAGCTGACCTCGAAGGGCGCCGGAGCGTTTCGCGACGAAGCATTCGCTCGCGAGTTCAAGGGGCTCAGCCTCAAGGACTTCGTCCACTACGACGTCGTCTCCGGCAAGGAGACGCCGCCGGGGAAAATCACCGCCATCAAGAACCCGGCGCCCGACTCGGCCGACGACTTCGCCGCCATTCTGCGCGCCGTGAAGAAGAATCTCATTCTCGTCGACGAGTTCCTCCTCGACAACAAGCACCTCCATTACTTCAAGTCCGCCGGAGGCCCGAAGCCATGATCAATATCCCCCGCATCGCCTACAAGAATCTGCTCCGCAAGAAGACGCGGAGCATCCTCACGGTGCTGGGCATCGCCCTCGCCGCCTGGGTGCTCGCAAGCCTCCTGGGCTTCAACAAGGGCTATCAGATTTCCCTCGGCAAGGACATCGACAACCTCGGCTATCAGGTTCTCGTCACCGCGAAGGGCTGCCCCTACGAAGCGGCGACGCTCATGCTCAAGGGCGGCACCGGGCTCCGCTACATGAATCAGGGGATCGCGGACTCGATCTCCTCGCAGCCCGAGGTCGACGAGGTCACGCAGATGCTCATGCAGGCCGTCTTCGATCCCAACAAGGGAGAAAGCGGCGGCATCACGGCCTACCTCGGGATCGACCCGGCGACGTTCCCGCGGATGAAGGGCAAGATGCCCTTCCAGGCGGGCGCCTGGTTCACCGACCCGCACGCGGACGAGGCGGTCATGGGCTACGAAGCGGCCGAGCTCGAGCAGCGCGAGGTCGGCGACATGCTACTCATCCCCGAAAAGAACGTCGAGGTCAAGGTCGTCGGCGTGCTCGCGCGCACGGGCACGCAGGACGACGGCACGATATTCCTGCCGCTAGCGACCGTTCAGAAGATCTTCGCTCAGGAGGGCGAGCTCACCGGCATCGGGATCAAGGTCAAGAACGACGCCGACGTCGCCGCCTTCGAGGAGCGGATGTACAGGCTCCCCGACGTCCAGGTCGTGAGCATGACGCAGGTCAAGAACACGATCTTGACGCTCATCTCGACCGCCAAGGTAATGGTCCTCTCGATAGCGCTGATCGCGATCCTCATCGCCGTGGTCGGCGTCGTGAACACGATCCTCATGTCGGTCATGGAGCGCCGCCAGGAGATCGGCATTCTCAAGGCGATGGGCGCCAAGGCCGGCGACATATTCAGGCTCATCTGGATCGAGACGGTGATCCTCTGCGCGGCGGGCGGCGTCCTCGGATGCGCCATGGCCCTGGGCACGGCGAAGCTCACCGAGGTCCTCATACGGCGGCTTCTCCCCTACGCGCCGAGCGGGGGGCTCGTAACGATCGACGCGCGGCTCGCGCTCTTCACCCTGGGAGCCGTGACCCTGATCGGGCTCCTGAGCGGCGTCTACCCGGCGTGGAAGGCTGGGAGCGTGCGGCCGCTCGAGACGATCCGAAGCGAGGTGGAATGATGCGCAGCCATACCTGCCCGACGATCACGGCTGAGCACCTCACGAAGATCTACCATCGCGGAAGCGAAGCGATTCGCGCGGTGGACGACGTCACCCTGTCGATCGAGGAAGGACGCTTCGTCGCCTTCATCGGCCCGTCCGGCTCGGGAAAGACGACCCTGATCAACATTCTCGGCTGCCTCGACAATCCTACCTCGGGGCGCCTCGAGCTCTGCGGACAGAAGATCTTCGACGAGGGCGTCACTCTCGGCGAGGGAAAGCTCACGGACATTCGACGAGAGCTCTTCGGATACGTTTTCCAGAAGTTCTACCTCATTCCGACGCTCACGGTTCGGGAGAACGTGATGCTCCCATTTGCGTTCTTCAAGAAGGCCGGGGCCGACTCCGAGGTGGACAAGGTGATGAAGCTCCTTGGGCTGGACAATCGCACGGAGCATCTGCCGGGCGAGATCTCCGGAGGCGAGATGCAGCGTGTGGCCATCGCACGGGCGCTCGTGAACAAGCCCCGGATACTGCTGGCCGACGAGCCGACGGGGAACCTCGACGCGCGGCGGAGCGTGGAGATCGGGGAGATTCTGAAGGAGCTCAACGAGAAAGAAGGGCTCACGATCGTGCTCGTGACACACAACCTGGAGATCGCGAAGAATGCCGACCGTATCATCGAGCTTCGGGACGGGAAAGTGCACGGC
>JAQTVX010000105.1 GCA_028706585.1 Candidatus Krumholzibacteriia bacterium
GGATTCGGCGTTGTCGGCAAAAACACAGTCACGAAGTCGCGCTCCACGCCGTCGCTTCCCTTGAAGCGCCACGACGACGTCACGAGCCCGATCACGTACACGCCGTGTCTCGGATATTCGATCAGCACGACCTCCTTGAAGACCGTGCGCTCCTGCTTGAGGAACACCTCGCTCACCTGCTTGATTGCGACGTAGATGCTTCTCACCATCGGTATCTTCTCGAAGCCTCCCTCGAGCCACTTGAGAAGCGTTCTGCCGAAGAACCCTCCGCCCAGAACGCCGGCGAGCAGTATGATCACGACGACGCCGATGAAGCCGAGGCCGGGAATATTCAGAAACGGATAGCGGACGGTGATGGGCTTGAGAAATCCATCTATCCAGATAAAGATGCGATAAAGCACATACGCCGTGACCACGGTAGGCAGCAGCACGAGCAGCCCCGTCAGGAATTTCCTTTTGATCCAGCGCAAGAACGCGCTTTCCGCTATTTTTCTGGCAACCATATCGCGACCTCGACGATCCGTTGTCCCTCGAGCCGGTCGATCCTGAAGCGTATGCCGGCGAATGCGACCTCCTCGCCCGCTTCCGGAACGCGGCCTATCAAGTTATAGAGAAATCCGCCCAGAGTGTCAACCTCGTCCGACGGAAGCGAAATCGAGAGCGCCGCGTTGAGATGATCGATCGCGACGCGTCCGGCCGCGACGTACTGATGCGGCCCCGTCTGACGCACGAGCGGAGGCTCGTGATCGTACTCGTCAAGGATCTCCCCGACGATCTCCTCGAGAATGTCCTCGAGAGTCACGATCCCGGACGTCCCGCCGTACTCGTCTACGACGATAGCCATGTGCTTCTTTCCCCGCTGAAACTCGTTCAGGAGATCATCTATCTTCTTGCCCTCGGGAACGAAATAAGCCTCGCGCAGCAGCCTGCCGCGACCGAGCCGCACCGTCTCCCCCGGCGGAATCTTGAGGATATCCTTGGCGTGGAGCATGCCGACGATCCGGTCGATGCCGCCGTCGTAAACCGGCACTCTCGAATGCCCGGCGCCCGAAACCCTCTCTCGAATCTCCTCGATGGGCGTATGCACGTCAAGGGCGAAGATATCGATCCGGGGGACCATCACGTCGCGCACCTTCTTGACGCCGAATTCCTGGATGCTGCGGATGAGCCTCGATCCCTTGTCCTCTATGAAGCCACCAGCGGCACCCGCCCGCGCGGCGGGAAAGAGAAAGAAAAGACGGGCCATTTCGCGTGGAAGGTTCGGGAAGATGAGCGAGACGAGCCTGAGGAAAAGCTCCGCGAGCGGACGGAACACCAGGTAGACCGGCAGGAGCGGATACGAGGCGACGAGGGCGAATCGAACCGGATTCATCGACGCGATCCCTGACCCCGCAACCGTGACGACGATCACCGAAAATGCGATCGCCAAGATCGAAATGATCGGTTGGTACCCCTCCTGCCCTCCGAAAACTCCCCGCTGCGCCGCAACCGCTATCGCCGAGAGCACGGTCGCTTCAAGGCAGAATAGGGAGAGCATCAGGTGGAGTCTCCCTCGGTGCAGCAGGCGCGGACAGAGACTCCCCCGCATCTCGGCGGGAAACGCCTTGCCCTCGTGCACGCGTGCCACGATCCCGAAGGCGGAGAAGCCGCCCGCAATGAGGAACTGCACGGCAAACAGAAACACGAGGAGCACAATCGTGGACATATTCGCCCCCAAGCCCACCGCCCACCAGAGAGTGGCGGACGGGAATCATTCGAAGAGGCGTTCCACCTCCCCCCGGGGAAGCAATGCGAGCAGCAACCGTTCTTCGGCAGCTTCCATCCGGGCCTCGCTTCGCGCGTCGTCATGGCGGTGCCCGCGGAGGTGAAAGAGCCCGTGCACGAGGAGCCTCGCCGCGTACGAGCGCACCGAAACACGGCGGCGCCTGGCCCCGCGCAGGACGCGCGTCCGGCAGAGGTAGATTTCCCCTATCGGCGCTTCCCTGGCCGGATCCGGACCATGGCACGGGAAGGTCAGTATCTCGGCCGCGCCGGTCCGCTTCTTGTACGAACGGTTCAAGCGAGTCATCATCCGCTCGCCGATCCAGTTCACCTCTACAGACGAGCCCCGGGGCGGAACGCCGGCCGCGATCGTACGCAAAAGAGGCGACAGCCTGGCGCACGCGGCGCGATTGCCGAGGCGAGCACCTTGCGCGATCACAAGCTTCATGAGGAGAGCTCCTCCCCGTCGCGCTGCGACGGATAAGGAATCCTCGAATGAAAGACCCCCGTAAGGAGCTGGATGAACTTCTCGCGCACCACAGCAATGTCGTTGAGGGTGAGGCCGCTCTCATCGAGCTCGCCGTCGTTCATCCGCGACTCGATGATCTTCTGCACGATCGTGCGGATTCTCGGCGCCGTCGGACCTTCGAGCGAGCGCACTGCCGCCTCCGCGGAATCGGCAAGCATGATGAGGGCAGTTTCTTTCGAGCTCGGCCGCGGTCCGGGATAGCGGAAATCGCTGATGTTGACGCTGTCGTGTGAATCATACTCCAGCGCCCGCTGGTAGAAGTACGCCATCACCGTAGTCCCATGGTGCTCGCGGATCGCGTCGACGACGACGCGCGGTAGTTTCTCGCGCTTCGCGAGCTCGATCCCCTCCTTGACATGGGAGGCGAGAATCAAAGCGCTCATGCGTGGGGTGAGCCGTTCGTGCTTGTTGACGTTGTCCCCCTTGTTCTCGAAAAAGTACTCGGGCTTCGCCAGTTTTCCTATATCGTGATAGTATGCACCCACGCGGGCCTGGATCCCGTTCGCCCCCACCTCCTCCGCGACCGCCTCGACGAGGTTCCCCACCATCAGAGAATGGTGATACGTGCCCGGCGCCTCGATGACGAGGCGCCGCAGAAGAGGCCTGTTGAGATCGCTCAGTTCCATGAGAGTGAAGTCCGTCGTAGCGTCGAATATCGATTCGAAGATCGGAAGGATGAACATGACCATGATCGAGCAAGCGAGACCGTTAGCGACGCCGAGGAGTGAAGAGCGAAGGAATCCAGCCAGGGACATTCCCTCGGTGAAACCGAAACCGGCGATCCCGATGACATATGCCGCCGCCACGTAAAGAAATATCGTGTAGAAGTTCTTCCGCTCCCTGAGATGTGCGATGCTGATGATACCCGCGGCGCCGGCGAACAGAGAGATGAACGCGTAGCTGGCCGGCAGGCTGGTATGAGTGATGATGAGAAGAGACGCGAAGATAGTGAAGATGACGGCCGCCTGGATGCCGAAGAACGCCGTGCACAGAAGCGAAACCAGCGAAATCGGTATCAGGTACGGGTCCAACGACGGCAGTCTCATGACAAGCGCCGTGAGAACCAGATAGAGCGACAGAATTATGAAAACGAGCGTGAGCCTGGCCGGCGCAAACATGATATCCGGTTGAAAGCGGCGAAGCGCGAGGCCAAGAAGACAGAGCAACACGAGCACTCGCAGACCCTTGCCGAAGAGGATCCAAATCCGTTTCCCGTAGGAAGAGGCGAGATCCAGAGCGACACGTTTTTCCTCCATCGCCTCGAGCATCTCGATCTGAGCGCGGGTCACCTTGTCGTGCTTCGCGATTATCCGCTCGTCTTTCGCGACGGCGAACGAGCGTTCGATCAGCCGCATTGCCTCGTCGCGTCGGGACTTCGTTTCCCGGGCGTCGTATATGAGGTTCGGCACGAGGTAGGATCTCACGATTCCATAGAAAAGCCGCGCCGTCTTCTCGCTGGCCGGAAATAGCCTCCGGGCCTCTGAAGTGATGATGGAACCAAGTTCCTCCTGATTGATGAGCGACGGTGTCGAAACAAACGACTCCTCCCCGCCCGCGATGACCGAGATACGCTCGTAATCACGCCGCTTGAGCGGCGTCGCGTCGTTCACGATTCCCCTTCGGATACACTGCTCCTGGAGCCTGAGGCTCTCCCTGAGGATGCGCTCGCGAACACCCTCGTCGATGAGGAGCTCGACCGCCTCGTGCCTGAGCTCCGGCGCGGCTTCCTTGATACGCAACACTCGGTCGCGAACGGATCCCGCGCCGCCCGCGGCGATCGAGCCGATTCTTTCGAAGAGACCGGCGAGATCTTCAGGCAGGTGCTTCACCGCGCCGTCGTCGCGGACGTATACTGGAGGTATGGCTATTGCGGCTCGGGCGCGCTCGAGCTCCATCTCGTGCATGCTCAGTGGAACCACGAAGGAGAAGGGGGAGATGATGTCGACGTCGGCGATGTCTCCCTCGGCAAAACGAACGTTCTTCTTTTTCTGCGTTGGAGGAAAGAGCATGAGCGAGAGCGCCAGAAAAGCCGCGAGATAGAGAAGCGGGAGCCGCATCCGGCTGCTCACGCGCGGAAATGGGAGATAAAAATGACGCGCGCTTTCCTGATCCGGCGTCTCCCCCTTGCCGCCGCTCGTGGGTTGGTCAATCATCTTTCTTCTCCGGAGGCGGTTCGGCGTCCTCCCGGCGCGCGTGCGCGCGTGCGCTGCCCGCGTGATCGCCCGGACCCCTCGCGGCGAGCGCCGCCCCCTTCGTGCTGAAGGCCCGGATGATTCGCTTCACGAGCCGGTGCCGCACCACATCCTCCTCTCCAAACGTTATGAAGGCAATCCCCTCTACCCCATCGAGTATCTCCCGAACCGCGACGAGCCCGGATATCGCGGGATCGGCCAGATCGATTTGGGTTATATCTCCGGTCACAATCGCCTTCGAGCTCTCGCCGAGCCTTGTAAGAAACATTTTCATCTGTCCGATCGTGCTGTTTTGCGCCTCGTCAAGGATCGCGAACGAACCGTTGAGCGTTCTCCCACGCATGTAGGCAAGCGGCGCTATCTCGAGCACACCGGAGGCTATCATCTTGAGGACGCGCTCCTGACCGATCATGTCGCGGAACGCATCGAAGATCGGACGGAGATACGGCTCAATCTTCTCCTGCATGTCCCCCGGAAGAAAACCGAGGTTTTCCCCCGCCTCGACTACGGGGCGCGAGATGAAGATGCGCTCGATATCGCCGTTCTTCAGCGCCGCGAGCGCACAGGCAATCGCGAGGTACGTCTTCCCAGTTCCCGCGGGGCCTATCGCGAAGACCACGTCGTGGCGCCGGATCGCGTCAACGTACTCCTGCTGCCGCACGCTGCGCGGAACGACGTTTCGCCTTTTCACGGAGGAGTAGAAAACGGCCGATTCCTCGAGCGTCCCGATCTTCTCGAACCCCACCGTGCCCCCGCGTATGACGGTGAGCACGTCCCCTTCGGTTACGCTCCTGCCGCTCCCCGCCAGCTCTATGAGCCGTTCGAAGATACGCGTCAGCTGCTCGATCCGCCGCGGGGAACCGGACAGAATTATCTCGTCGCCCCGCACCGCAACACGCTCATCGAAATGTTCCTCGATGAGCCGCAGGTTCCGGTCCTCGACGCCGAGGAGCTTGATCGGATCGATGCCGGCAATGGAGACGACCCGTCTCTTGAAATCCCGTTTCGCCATGCCCCTCCCTAAATGCAGAACTCTTGGCTTCTCACAGGCGGAAGCCAAGAGTTCATATCACGACGCTCATGTACGAGCGCATACTCACTGAAGAGTATCCTGCCTCGGAATCACGAGCTCCTCGTTCGGGAAGATTAGGTCGGGATCCTTTATCTTGTCCCTGTTCGCCTCGAAGATGACGGGCCACTTGCGGTAATCGCCATAGATCTCCCAGTATCCGGCGATCTTGCCCAGCCATTCGTCCCTGTTGACCTTGTAAGCGTACGGATAGTCGCGCGGTATCTTGACTTCCCATCCGGCAATGACCCAGTTTGGATCCTCGATGAGTTCCTGGTTGCTTCTCCATATCCTGGGCCATTTGAGGGGATCCTGGTAGATCTCCTCGTACGAGGCGAGCCTCCAGAGGCAATCCCCGGGACGTATCTTCCACGTTTTCGGAAGCTGCGAGAGCGCCTGAAGCTGCCTGGAAAGCTCGTCTATCTCCGCCGTGTAGGCAGCGTAGTTCTTCTCGGCTTCTCGGAGATCCTTCGTCAAGCTCTTTATCTTCTCCTTGTTCTGGGCGACCTCGGCTTCAGACTTCTTGGACCGCCCCTGAAGCCCTTCCAGCTCGGTCGCCAGAGCCCGGCAGTACGCCTCTTTGTCCTTCTTCGACAACTTGGCGTACTCGGCGTCCTCGTAATATTCGCCCTTCTGAACATCGACGGATCTCGGTCTGTAGCTGCTGCAGCTAGCGGCGAGAGCGAGGATCGACCCGATGGCAATCAATCGCGTTGTTCTCTTCATCACCATGATCATTTTGCTCCTTGCAGGATCCCCTGCTACTCCCTACCGCTCCCCTTCTTGAGCTCGTGAACTTTCTTCTTGAGCTCCGCCGGTTTATCTTTGACCTGTTCGATATCCTTCTGCTTGTCGGAGAGTTTTTTCTCTAGGTCGACGACGTTCTTGCCGGTCTCCGCTGCCTCCTGCTCATACGTTTCCGCATCGAGCCGGGTCTCGTCCAGGGTTACAAGGCTCGTCCGGCACGGCGCAGCTTCCCGACATCCTCCCGACAGGAACGCAACCCCGAAAAGGAGGAAAAACAGCAAGATCCCGATCCCGCGTAATTTCATAACTCGAATTCCTCCTTGCGTTTAGAAATCAGAATCTTCTTCATACGTTAATAATGATATCGCTCAAAGTCAAGGAAAAAGCCGATAAAAATTCATCCGCGTCCGACTCGAGCGTCTCTGCCTACCTGCTCTGCTCCTCCCTTGCCACACGAATGTGCAGATCGTCGAGAACTTCCTGCTCGACCTCCGAAGGCGCCCCCTCCATGAGGGAGGTCCCGCTCTGCGTCTTCGGAAAGGCTATGAAGTCGCGTATCGTGGTTCCTCCACACATGATCATGGTCAACCGATCGACCCCGATGGCGATACCTCCGTGCGGCGGCGCCCCGTATTGAAACGCCTCGAGAAGGAATCCAAACTTGCTGTTCGCCTCTTCCTTGGATATGCCGATGATCCCGAAGAGGCTCTCCTGAAGCTCCCGGTAGTGTATACGGATGCTTCCGGAGCCGAGCTCGGTTCCGTTGCAGACGAGATCGTAGAGATGTCCGCGAACCATCCCGGGCTCGGTCGCGAGGTATGGAAGATCCTCCTCCAGAGGCATCGAGAATATGTGATGGGCCGGTTCCCACCCGCCCTTCTCCGCGGGAACGAAGAGCGGGAATCGATTGACCCAGAGGAACCGGTAGCCCTCAGCGCCTTCGAGGAGGTGATTCCTTCCGAGATGGAGTCTGAGTTCGCCG
>JAQTVX010000106.1 GCA_028706585.1 Candidatus Krumholzibacteriia bacterium
CACGACGACGGCGCTTCGCGAATAGCGGTGCGCGGCCCGTTCGGCGGCTATGAGCGCGCAACCGAGCGACTGCTTCGCCAGTGGCGCGGAGAGTCTCAGCGACGTGGTGATGTAGAAATCGCATCCGGACAGATCGCCTTCAGGGTTGAGGTAACGCCACTGGATGTCCCCGCATCCCTTGCCGCGGCAGAATTCGGCAAATGACTCGAGCGTGGGCTCGGCCCGGGTGGAATCCAACGCCGAAACACCGATCACGACCGTTATGTGCGCCATGTCGTCCGACTTGATGCATATGGCGCCCACCGCCAGAGCGATGATCGCAGAGAACACGATAACCGTCGCCCACCGGTTCAGGTAAGAGGACAGAAAGCGGTAGTCGCGATTGAATACGTTCTTGTTCCGGTTGTTCTCCACGTGCCTCATCCTACCGTTTCGATGACACCCTCACCTCGAACGACGAAACGTCGAGCGAAAACGTGTCGATTCCCTGGGGCACGATGACCTCGGGCCGGATCCGGACCGTCCCCCGCAGACCATAGGCGATATTGAGAATGATCGAGACGTCGTCCGGGACGAGCCCGTTCACAAGCTCCTCGGGCCCCTCGACGGTCAACGCGGCCGTCTGCGGCGTGTACTCGACCTCGAGCCCCTCCTCACCGTGCAGCAGTGTCGGCGGAATCCCTTCAAGGGTCCTGACCGCGCGCCTCGCTATCTCGAACTCCACAAGAACCCTTGAGGGAATGCACTGACGTCCACGGTCCGCGCGTATCGAAACCTCGCGCGAGAACTTCCCGGGTTTGTTCCGCAGATCGATCGGCTCCGTCTCCACGCCCGTGATATCGGTCATGGCGCTCATCGGTCCTCGCACGAGAACCCGGTCCGGAGTGACGGTGGGCCGGCCGACCAGGATCATTTCCTTCGGCATCGAGCCGCGCAATACCGGCGTGACCGGCAGGGACGAGCTCAGGATGCGCTCGAAATCGAGCGTCAGCGATTTGGGGCTGTCGATAGACACGTCCTCCTGCCTGAATCCCTCGGGTAGCCTGAGAATCCCGGTGGAAAGCGGAACGATGTTCCTCCCCCGCCGCGCCCCGGAGATATCCACCGTCGCTTTTATGCTGCTCATGAAGCGGAGCTTGAGAAGCTCGCTCCTCGTGCTCCGCATCGTTACCACGATATCCTTCGGCACGTCGCCCACGACGGCGAGGCTGTCCGGAACGTTGGCGAGCTCTAGCGGAACACGGAAGGTTTGCCGCTCCCCGATCTGCGCGGTCACGTAGAGCCAGAGAAAGACCGCGAACAGAATCGATACGATCTTGATCCCGATGTTCGCCGTTACGGCGCTATACACTCTGTCGAAACGCACTGCAAGACCTCACTCAATTTCCGTTGGCCGTTTCCGGCCGGGGGTTCTTCTCGAGAAACGCGACGATCCCTTCCGCCAGGGATTTCGCGAGCCAGTTGAGATAGCCGTCCGTCGCCACAACGGCCGCTTCCTTGCGGTTCGATAGGTAGCCTCCCTCGACCAGTATCGAGGGCATCGCAAGGCCGCGCAGGACGATAAGAGACGCCTGTTTGACCTTGTTGAAAGGAATGGGCGGATCCCGGCGGACCACCGAAGCAACCTCGTCGGCGAGAACAGAGCTCCATTGCATGGCGCTCGCGCGGCTCACGTCGAAGAGGATGGATTTGAGATCGTCATTGAAACCTGCGCTGTCTGCGCCCGCTTCGAAGAGGAGATTCTCCCGCTCCGCGACGGCGGCCGCGTTCTCATCCGATGCCTCCAGAGAGAGCAAGTATAGCTCGAGGCCGCGGACCTTCGGATTCTTGTTGGAGTTGAAATGCAGACTGACGAAAACGTCGCCGCTTTTCTCGCGGGCGAACGTGACGCGTCTCACCCAATTCACGTCGTAGTCCCCGTCCCTGACGAGTATCGCGCGATACCCGGAGCGCTTTTCGATCTCCGCCTTGAGCATCTTCGCGAGCCTGAGATTGAGCGTCTTTTCCCGAATGCCGCTCCGCGAAACGCAGCCAGGCTCAGCTCCTCCATGCCCCGGATCGATGACGACGAGAAAATCGCCGCCCTTCTCCGGCCGCGCGATCTCGCGCCCCCCGGTGGCGCCCGTTTCAGGCGGTGCCACCGCCCCGCCGCCGCCCTCGCTCGCCGTTCCGGAATCCGTCTTCGCGATGTCGACCACGATGCGGTGAGGCTTGCCCTCGGCGGCCTTCAATGGGAAATGGCTGAACGACGACGAGCGCCGCAGATCGAGCACGACCTGAGCGCCGATCTTCAGTCGGTTCACCCTTATACGGTCGAGCACGCCGTCCCGCACGGTCAGATCCTTCACGCCACGGGAAATCACGCATGAAGGGATATCGATGACGATGCGTTCCGGATCCGGGAACGTCCTGACCGAGTAGCGCGATTCGGCGCTCATGTCGATGACGACCCGCGTGTGATCCGCGGCCGTCCAGAAGCGCACGGCGCGCACCGCGTGCTGGGCCGCCGCCGAAGCCGCGGCAGCCGCGGACGCCGAAAGACACGCCGCGATGACCACTGCGAACGATGCTCGACGGAATAAGGCCATTCGACTCCTCACGACTCCGGTGCCGGATACTGAAGACGCGCCTCACGGGAGATGAGTCTATGCGGTCGCTCACGAACTGACAACAGAAATTGAATGGAATCCGTTCCGCAAAACCGATCGAATCAATCGTAGCACGTGCCGTCGGATATCACGTACTGAAGCGGATCGCGATGGATCTTTCTGAAGAGGACTTCGTAATGGAGGTGGCTGCCCGTCGAATGCCCCGTGTTTCCCACGAGTGCGATGATCTCCCCCCGCTTCACCTTCTGGCCGCGGTTGACGAGAATCTTCGAGAGGTGCGCGTAGCGGGTTTTGAATCCGTTGCCGTGCTCGATCTCTATCATCAACCCGTAGCCGCCGTTTCTCCCCGTCTGGCACACGATGCCGTCCGCCGTGCTCATGACTGGATTCCCCGTCCGCGCCCGGTAATCGATGCCGGGGTGCTGAACGGTTGCGCCGGTGAACGGATCCATTCGACCTCCGAAACGGCTCGAGAGGAATCCTCCCTTCAGCGGACGGATGGACGGAGTGCAGTCGCGAATCTCCTTTTCCTTATCGAGGATCCCTATGACCTCCGCATAGCTCTGGATCTGGAGCTCCGATTGGCGAAGCATACGGTCGAGGCCCTCGTCGATCGAGCCGAATATGCTGTCGGGGTAAGCGGACTCCATTCCTTTCAAATCCGGCGCCGGTCCGCCGACTCCCACCTGCCAGACGTCGCTCGAGATCGGATCGAGGCTGGCGATAAGACGCGCCCTGTTCTGGAGCTCGAAGCTCATGTTCATCTTGTTCTCGAGTGCCTCAACCTCGCCGCGGAAACGCGCGAGCTCCGAGTGAAGACGTCCGTTCTCGGATTCGAGGTTCTTGATGATGAGCCTGTTGGAGACCCGGCTGGAATGGGTCGCCACGATAACGGCCGCGGAAACCACGAGAGCGATGGCGGCGGTAACCGCCATCATCCCGAGAATCTTGTGCACACGGATCGTGCGCGTTCCCGCGTTGCCGCCGCGAACGTAGAGGATATTCAAGTAGCGATCTTCTCGTTCCTTGCGTCCCAAGATCTGTAACCCCTTGCCTTTTTGATAAATTTGTCATCGTCCGGCGGGGGTGTCAAGCTATTATTCCCCCGCCCCGCACAAAAAAGATGCATATGCCATACCAAGCCTTCGAAAGCGAAAAAAAAGGGCGGAGAATCGGCTTTCTCCACCCTTCGAATTCGAAAGAAGAGGCGCCTCGAATCAATCCTGGACGTACCCTTTCAGGTACTTGCTCCGCGAATTGTGCCTCAGGCGCAGGATCGCCTTTTCCTTGATCTGGCGAATCCTCTCACGCGTCAGGTTCATTCGCTTGCCGATCTCTTCGAGCGTCAGGGGCTCCTCCCCTTCGAGCCCGAAGTATAGAGACAGAATCATCCGCTCGCGATCGGTCAGGGTATCGAGCGCCTTCTGCATATCATCGCTCAGCGCGTTCACATACGTCTGTTCGTCCGGGGACTCGAGATTGTCGTCCGCGAGGTAATCCACCAGCGAGTTCTCTTCCTGATCGTTGCTGAAGGAAGCATCCAGCGAGAGATGGCTGTTCGCGATCTGCATCGTGTCCCGGACCTCATCATGCGGAAGCTTCAGCTTGTCGGCTATCTCCGAGACTTCCGGGTTGCGCCCGAGCTCCTGATCGAGCTGACGCGCGGCCTTGCCGATGCGATAGAGCGTACCCGCCCTGTTGAGCGGGAGCCGCACGATGCGGGATTGCTCTGCGAGCGCCTGCAGCATGGCCTGGCGAATCCACCATACCGCGTAGGATATGAACTTGTAGCCCCTCTTCTCGTCGAACCTGTACGCGGCCTTGATGAGGCCGAGATTGCCCTCGTTCACGAGATCGGCCAGCGAGAGCCCTTGATTGACGTACTGCTTCGCTATCGATACGACAAACCGCAGGTTCGCCTTCACGAGCTCATGAAGAGCCTCTTCGTTCCCCTTGCGGATCCGCTTCGCGAGATCTCTCTCCTGCTCCCTCGTCAGAAGTGGAGTATTGTTGATCTCCTTCAGATACAGGTCGAGGCTCCGCTCGCCTATATATTCACCACTTTCCTTACGTTCCGAATACATCTCTTCCTTTTCCCGGAGTTCATCCGCATCATCCATAATAAAACCGCCTTCGACACCTGCACGCTGCGCTGTCGCGTCCTTGTGGACCTCTCACGAAGTTTATACACTTCGTGCACCAAAACGTTTATTATTTCGGTGGGGTTCTCAGTGCAGGTATCGTCGGCGAAACGATTTACTCTCCTGGCACACTTTCCCTTACACCATGCTCAGTTACAGATTGTACCGGAAGGGCGAAATTATGTCAAGACTAATTGTTGAAAAAATCTCAATCCGTAACGGCAATTCTATCAAGCGGTTTCCAACCGCCCCTGCCCCTCCGTCGATCGCCGCCTTTTTTCACTTGCCATCATTTCACGATTCTGCCATAGAATCCATACGTTCCGTTGGAACCTCTTTCGGGTCGAGGAGAACTCGTTGAGAGAAACTGTATTCTTCGTTTCGGATACCCACTTCAAATACGAAGCCGCGACTGTCGAGGAACGCACGAAGCACGACCGGTTCCTCGATTTTCTCGCCCGCATCGAAGGCGCATCGAAGCTCTACCTCATGGGGGACATCTTCGATTTCTGGTTCGAGTACCGTAGCGTCGTGCCGCGGTTTTATCATGACATCCTCGGCGCCCTCTCATCACTGAAAAAAAGCGGTACCGAGGTATACATCGCCGGTGGCAACCATGACCACTGGCTCGGAACCTATATCTCGAAGGCTCTCGGATTCAACATTCTCCCCACGTTCACCACGCACGAGATCCAGGGGCTGAGGATCGCCATGACCCACGGCGACAACCTTCTACCGGGAGACTTCGCTTACAAGACGCTCAAATCGGTCATCCGGAGCCGGCCGGCGATCGCCGTCGCGCGCACCGTACACCCGGACGCCCTGTTCAGCTTCGCGCGGCACTTCTCCAGGGCGAGCAAGGGAATCACGGAGAAGAAAACCGAACGCGCCGCGAGAACCCTTCTCTCAAAAGCCCCCGACGCTTTCTTCCTCTGGGACAACGACGTCTTCATAATGGGACACGTTCATTACCCGTGCCTCGAGCGCTTCGGCGAACGCACCTTCGTGATACTGGGAGACTGGGAGCGCAGCTGCTCCTACCTCAGGATCAGCGAGGGACAGCTATCGTTGGAGTTCTATCGTCCCGGCGAAAACAAGTTGATCGAGAACCGGTGACTGTCCCCCAGGTCGTACGAAGTCGGCATGAACGCGTAATCGAACCTGAGATTGCGGTAGTAGACGCCCAGCCCGAGGGTCGGGCCCTGCGAGTAGTAATTCGCCTTGTATCCTGCGCGCACCGAGAGAAGCCCCCGATAGTTGTACTCCACGCCGGAGTGCAGCTTCGCCTCGCCGTCGTTCGGAAAAATCGCATCGACCGCGAGAATCGCGTTTCCCATGAGCCAGTCGGCGTCGTATCTGTACGAAGCCCCGCCCCGAAGCTGGAACGGTGGATAGAACTTCTCCTCGACGAATTTCGCTTCGGGCCCGAAGTTCAGCATCGAGGCCGCCAGCGTGAGCCCCCTGATCATGCTGCGGTGAATGACTCCGATGTCGATCGCCCACCCCGTCGCCGATTCGAAATCGATCTTCTCATAAATGAGCTTTGCGGTGACACCCGCCGAGAGATTCGGAATGATGTCCATCGCGTATCCACCCGCGATGGAAAGATCGTACGGAGCAAACGTCCCGTCGCTCACGAGCGCAGCGTAATCGGGGTACCGGTCCATCGAGCCGTAATAGACGCCGGTGAAGCTGATTCCCGCAGTGCCGCCGAACATCTCGTTGAGAACCGTAACCTGCTCGAACCGGATGTCCTGGAGCCATTCTGTGTGCGTGACGTTGAGCTCCACACCGGCGACGTTCGCCATGCCGGCGGGGTTGTAGTATATGCTCGTCGCGTCGTCCGCGACAGCCGTGAAGGCTTCTCCCATGCCGGAGGCGCGGGCGCCATTGCCGAGACGCAGGAAGAGAAACCCGCTCGTTCCGGCTTCTCCGGCGAAGAGGCTGCCGAACGGCAAGGCAACCATCAGCGCGAGCAATATCCCAGTTGAAATGGCTCGAATCATGTTCCCTCCCCTATTCATACAATAATAGTAATCCTTTGCGCATCGCCGGTCAACGCCCGATGCGGCGGATGAACATGAGCATGCCCCGCCACGCGGAGCGGTCTCACCGGATCACCGCGAATTTCTTCGATCCGCTCCAGTTCCAACCGTCGCCGATGGCCTCTATCCGGCAGATATAGACGCCGCCTGCGAACCGGGCTGTTGAGAACTCCTGCTCGAAGGGCACGGCACTGCCGCTGAACCAGTTGTGGGAACGCTCCAGAGCGGTCACCTTCTCCCCCTCGAGATCTACGAGAGTCACCTTGACCCTGGCGGGCGCCGAGATGAGCAAACGAACCGTGAACGACGATCCCCCTGCCGGATTCGGATATATGATGAATGTCGAAGGATCCACGCGATCCGAGCGCTTGTTCGCGGCCGGCTCGCTGTTGTCCTGTTTTCCATACCCATGCGAATCATGCCTGTATGTC
>JAQTVX010000107.1 GCA_028706585.1 Candidatus Krumholzibacteriia bacterium
TCCCTGACGCTCGAAGGAGCCCACACGAGGTTCGGCGCCGGCAGCTCTCTATTCCATGTGGACTTGCCCGATTGGTCTCCCGGAATGGACAACGCTCCGGCCTTCCCGAGCCGGCCGGTCCTGAACGAGGATTACGGGGCGGCGAGCCTTCGTTACGATCTGAATCACGGATCGTATCTCTCGGCGGGCGCCGGTGTGCGGTATCGCGACGGCGGCGCCGATGACGTCGATGAGGAAGAGGTACTGGGGTGGTTCGAGCTCATGATGGATCTTTGATGCGAAGGTTGACGAGCCTCGTCGTCGTGCTCAGGCCCCATAACGTCGCGGCGGCGGCGCTCTCCGTCGCCGTCGGCTTCGCCGTGACCGGTTCAGCGCGCTGGCCGTGGTTGATTCTGGCAGCGGCCGCCTTTGCCACGGCCGCCGGCAACACGATCAACGACATCTACGACATCGATATCGACCGCGTGAACAAACCGGCTCGGCCGCTTGCGGCGGGGGCGCTTGGCTTCAAGACCGCGATCGCCCTGTACGTTTTCTTTGTCGCCGCCGCAGTCTTCATCTCGTTGTTCATTCCGCGGATCGCGGCTGCCTGGATCTGTCTGTGGGTCGTGCTTCTGCATATCTACAGCTGGAAGCTCAAGAGAATGTATCTCGCTGGAAACCTGCTCGTGGCCGCCGTCGCCGGCTCGGGGTTCCTGCTGGGGGCCTACGCCGGAGGTGCCGTCGGTTCCGGCGTGATCCCGGCCGTCTACACATTCTTCTTCGTCGTGGGACGCGAAATCGTCAAGGACGTCGACGACATCGAAGGGGACAAGGCTTGCAGGGCCGCCACGTTTCCGATCGTTTCGGGTAGAGGCGCTTCACTGACGACTGCGCTTGTGATTTTTCTCGCGCTGTGCATCACATTTCCCATTCCCGCGTTTCTCGGGTATTACCGAACGGCGTATGCGCTGATCATGCTTCTGACCGTCGTGCCGATTCTCCTGATCTCGATATGGATCATTCTCAAGGGGCGTCCCCTTGGACTCGTGAGCTCGCTCCTCAAGCTGGGGATGTTCCTGGGATGCGTCGCTTTCTATTTCGGGCCTCGCAATTGACGAGTGAACCAATCAGGGACGGGCTTTGATGAATATGAGCATGTGGATCGTTATTCTCCTCGCCATCGTCCAGGGGTTGACGGAGTTCTTCCCGGTGAGCTCCTCCGGGCACCTGGTGATTCTCGAGGCTCTCTTCGGAACGCGGCAGGGCTCTCCGAGGACGGGGATCATCTTCGAGATAGCCGTCCATATGGGGACTCTCGGCGCCGTGATCATATTCTATCGCAAGAAGGTGATCCTGCTGTGCAAGGCGCTTGCCGGCGCGAGATATTCGGCCAATGGCGGCTGGGTCAGATACCGTGGCGAGATGCGTTACATCGGCCTCGTGATTCTAGGGACGATTCCGGCCGGGGTCATAGGCGTGCTTTTTCACGATCAGGTGGAGACCACGTTCAACTCGCCCAGCCTCTCCGCGCTCCTGCTCGCCGCAACGGGGCTGTATCTCTTGATGACGAGGCTGCGCAGCGTCAGAGGGAGCCTCGATTGGCAGTCGGCTCTGATCATCGGCGTGGCCCAGGCGATTGCGATACTTCCAGGCTGCTCCAGGAGCGGTTGGACGATCACGACGGCCCTGCTGCTCGGGGTTGGCTTCGCGGAAGCGGCCGAGTATTCGTTCATGCTCTCGATCCCGGCGATCCTGGGAGCGCTGGCACTGCAGCTTGTGAAGGAGCCCGGTGTTTTGGGCGCCGGTTCGCTCGCGCCGCTCGTGATAGGGGCCGCGGCCGCATTCATCGCCGGTCTCATCGCGCTGAAGCTGCTTATTGGAGTCCTGAGCCGGGGTGCATTCTATCGTTTTGCATACTATCTTCTTCCGGCCGGAATCGCGGCCTACCTTTATTTCAGGGCTCTGGCTTGAGCGGATGATGAGCCGGCTATCGTGTTTGACAAGACCGTCACTGCGCATGCTCGGAGAAGGCGGTGGCCTGAGGGATGAATAACGGGATCCAAGATAGACGGTCGTTCGCCTCGAGTCTGCGCTATGGCGCCGATTACATGGAGCGCTGCCGGAAGGCGCTGGACGACGCCGTGCTATCGACTCGGGGCTATGAATCCTGGCGAGCTCTCGATCCAGGGCCCGCGTGCGACGTCTTCCTGCGGCTGGCTGCGCTTCCGGCCCTGACGAAGGCCGATCTCAGAGAGCACGGTCCTGAAGGCTTCGTACAGCGAGGCCGCGACGTCGCCACCGGGCTCGCCGCGCGCGAGATCGAGCTCGTTCAGACGAGTGGCTCGACCGGAGATCGGGTCACGAACGTGTGGTATCAACCGTGGTGGGATGCGTCGGAGGAGGCATCATGGCGGCTCAACGCTCATGCGAGCGCGGCGGCCGTCGGCGAGCACTCCGAGGCGATCCTCACGAGTCCATGGTGCACGGGATTTCCATGCGAAGATGATTACTTGGCGATGCATCAGCGAACGATGGGTCGCTTCCTCTACCTGAGCGAGCGCTCCGACCCGAGCACCTGGAGCGTGGAGCTCATGGACCGCATGGCGGCGGAGCTCAATGCGTTCAAACCGGTTGTGATCGAGGCGAACCCGTCGTTTCTCGCGAAACTCTCGCGCCATATCGTCGCGTGCAGGCTGCGAGTGCCTTCGCCGGAGCTCATTATCCTCACCTATGAGAATCCCTCGATACTGCACCGTCGTCAGATAGAGCGCGCGTTCGATTCGCCCATAGCGAGCTCATACGGCTCGACCGAGGCTGGATACGTTTTTATGGAATGCGAGGCCGGACGTATGCACCAGGTGACCGAATCGTGCCACGTGGATTTTCTCCCATTCGCCGTGGGGCATGGGGGACCCGACGTAGGGCGCATCCTCGTCACGACGTTCAATAATCCCTGGCGTTCACTGGTGCGCTTCGATGTCGGCGACGTCGTTCGTTTGAACGCATCCGCGGCGTGCCCGTGCGGCCGCGATGAGGGTCTTATCCTGGCGTCGATCGAGGGTCGAACGATTGCCCTTACGCTCACGCCGGAGGGGAGCGCCGTGACGCAGAGCGCTGTGGATCGCGCCTTGAGCGGTGTCGATGGACTGATCGAATATCAGCTCGTTCAATCGGGTCCGGCTGCCTGCCATCTGTTCCTCGCGGCGGAAGATGCCGTTCGCCGCTCCGTGGAGGGCTCCACCCGCGAGGCCCTGCGCGGGATATACGGCGAGTCGGCCGCGATCTCGACCGAGCTCGTCGAGGCCATTGCCCCAGAGCCGCCAGGAAAATACAAATTAGCCAAGGCGATGGAGCTTGTCGACTGCGACTCGCTGCTCGACGGGAGATACGCTCCGCGCGAACTGTGAGGAGGCACGTTGATGCAACGAGCAAATGAGCGCGCGCCGATCTATCTTCTCGCTGGCGGACCTGGATCGCGCCGTTCACAGAGGGACCCTGTTCTCGAGCGCGCGATAGCGAGTTGTGGCGTGGCCGAACCGTCGATCGCCTACATCGGCGCCGCGAGCGGCGACGACAAGTCGTTCTTCAAGACGGTATCTGGCTACGTGCGGAGCTGCGGAGCGGGGGACATCAAGCTGGCTCCCCTCGTCGGGGGGCGCATCAAGCTCGATAAAACTCGCTCGATCCTGGAGTCGGCAGACGCAGTCTTCGTGAGCGGCGGTGACGTGGAGGAGGGGATGGAGGCGATCGAGGAACGTCGGATGATGCCGTTCCTTCGCGAGCTCTTTGAGGGAGGCAAACCCTTCATCGGGCTTTCGGCGGGAAGCATAATGCTCGCGCGAGAGTGGATCGTCTGGGATGATCCGAACGACGATGCTACGTCCAGCACGTTCGCATGCATGGCTCTTGCGCAGATCCTCTGTGATACGCACAGCGAGTATGAGGGCTGGGAGGAGCTGCGTGCGCTGCTGCTTCTGAATCCCGAGGGATCGCTCGGCTACGGGATTCCCGGCGGAGCGGGCCTGTGCGTTTATCCCGACGGCACGCTCGAGGCGCTCGGCTGTTCGGTGCACTGTCTCGCGAAGGTTTCCGGCGCGGTGAAGCGCAGGGAAGACATTCAGCCCCGTTGACAGCGCATCGTCTCTCGTGAGAGTATTGGTACCGCCTCATCTCGCGGTTCCAAGGCAATCGAACTCCGTCGAGGAGGATCCAATGGGTATTCCTGGCTGTTCATCCTTTCGGTCGGCTTTCCTCTGCAGCCTGTTGATCGTGTCGGCGGGGGCGGTTCCGTGTCAAGGAGGAACCGGTGAGCCGAAGGGCCGCTCATCCGACGGTTCGGTGCCGGAAAGTTCCGTCGCGTCGTCCCTGAACGGAATCGCCGAGAGCTACGTGAAGCTTGCGCTCGCCATCGGGGAGCACGATTCCATGTACGTCGACTCCTATTACGGGCCAGCGGAGTGGTTGGCAGAGGCGAAGCAGGATAAGAAGCCGCTCGCCGCCATCGAAAAGGAGGCGGGCCTGCTCATCGCAGAGCTGGACAGGCTCGATGTGAGCGGCGAAGAGGAAATCGTCCGTCTCCGGCACGTGTATTTGATGAAGGAGCTTGAATCGCTCGCGGCCCGCGCGGCCATGCTCGACGGCAAGAAGTGCACGTTCGACGAGGAATCCCAGGCACTCTACGACGCCGTGGCGCCGCACTTCGAGGAGAGCCATTTCAAGGAGGTCCTTGCCCGCATCGATTCCCTCGTGCCTTCCGGGGAAGGCTCGCTCGCCGATCGTCTCGAGCGATTCAAGAAGGGTCTCATCATTCCGAAGGACAGGCTGGATGCGGTTTTCTCGGCGGCGATCGCCGAAGCGCGCACCAGGACCAGGCGGCACATTGATCTTCCCGTGAACGAGTCCTTCACGGTCGAGTATGTCACGAACAAGCCGTGGAGCGCCTATAACTGGTACAAGGGGGATAACAGAAGCGTGATACAGGTAGACACCGATTTTCCCACGTACATCGATTCGCCGTTGGGCCTGGCATGCCACGAAGGGTATCCAGGGCATCATGTTCAGAACGTTCTCTTCGAGCAGCGTCTGGCCAAGGAAAGAGGGTGGGTGGAATTCACCGTCAATCCGCTGTTCGCCCCGAATTCGCTCATAAACGAGGGCTCGGCGAACTTCGGCGTCGAGGTGGCCTTTCCCGGAAACGAAAGGCTCGTCTTCGAGCGCGACGTGCTGTTTCCCATGGCCGGTCTGGATCCGGCGAGAGCGGATGCCTATTATACCATTCGCACTCTGCTCAGGGAATTGAACCGTGCGGAGGACCAAGCTGCCCGCCGCTACCTAGATGGAGAAATGACCGCTGAAGAGGCCGCACAATACATATCCGCATACGCGCTCATGAGTGTCGAACGCGCCCGAAAGCTCGTCACCTTCATCGACCGGTATCGCAGCTACATCATCAACTACAACGTCGGGTACGATCTCGTGAAGAACTATGTGGAAAAACTAGGCGGCACGCCTGATCATCCTGAAGAGCGCTGGATATATCTGAACGCCTTGCTTTCATCGCCACGGGTGCCTTCCGGTCTGAAGTGAGGAGGCTGTTCCATGATCAAGGAAATCACCGCGCAGATGCTCGACACCGAGAGCTTCATCAAGGAAAAAGTAGCGGAGATCAAGACCGCGGTCGGAACCGGCACGGCGATCAACGCTCTCTCGGGAGGGGTCGATTCATCGACGGTCACATTGCTCGCTCATCGCGCCCTGGCAAGTCAGCTCCGGACGGTTTTCATAGAGAACGGGCTTATGCGCGAGGGAGAGCCGGAGCGGATTGCCAGGTTGTTCAAGAAGCTCGGCGTCCCGGTGGAGATAGTCGACGCGCGGAACGAGTTCTTCTCTGCGCTACGCGGGATCACCGACCCGGAACGTAAACGCGAGGCCATCACCCAAACGTTTTACAAGAAGGTGTTCGGGCGCATCGTGATGGAAAGCGGCTCCGTTCATCTGCTCCAGGGAACGATTCTGACCGACGTCGACGAGACCGTGGCGGGGATCAAGCGGCAGCACAACGTGTTCGAGCAGCTCGGGATCAACCCCGAGAAGGCCTTCGGCTACAAGATCATTGAACCGCTCATTCAGCTCCGCAAAGACGGGGTGAGGATGTTGGGCAGGGCGCTCGGGCTTCCGAACGAGATATCGGATCGCATTCCGTTTCCGGGGCCGGCGCTGGCGGCGCGCGTGATCGGCGAGGTCACGCCGGAGCGCATCGCGACTGTCCGCAGGGCGACCGCGGTTGTCGAGCGCGTGCTCACGGGCATTAAGGCGTTTCAATACCTGGCGATTCTTCATGAGGATCGCGTAACCGGCATGCGTGACGGAAAGCGCGATTTCGGTCTGCAAATCGAGCTGCGCTCATGGGACAGCGTCGATGCGCGGACGGCTACGCCGACGAGGCTGTCGTTCGATATGCTCGAGAAGCTCGCGCACGAGATCCTCGCGGATGTGCCAGGAGTCGTGAGCGTCACCTACAACATAGCGCCGAAGCCGCCTTCGACCATCGAGGCCGTTTGAGAGTGCCCGCGCGTGGCTGCGATTTCGGGTGGTCGGGGGATAGGGCCGTTCGCTACCTTATCACGACGAATTTACCGATCGTCCTCTCGAACCTTCCGTCTTCGGCATCGATGGAGAACAGATAGATGCCGCTTGTCACGTCCTGCCCGTTCCTCGAGACGAGATCCCATGCGAGCGTGCCGCTCCCGGAGCTTCCGTCGTGGAATAACGTCTGGACGAGGTCCCCGGCTATTGTATAGATCCGGACCGTCGAGCGGCACTTCGGAAGGTTCCTGAACTCCACCTTGATGCCGGTCGGATCGTCATTGTTCGGTTCGAGCTCCCATGGCTCCATTGAGTTGGTCGTCGCCGGGTTCGGAACCACGTAGACATCTTCCTTGTTGTAAGTGGAGGCCTCCTGGGCGTCCGACAGTGGCGTCACATATTGGAAATTCGACGCCGGATCGCCGTAGAAACCCACTCCGGTCACGACGCCGTTCGAGGCAACATGGTCGTAAGCCGTCACGCTGTAGAAGTAGTGCATCCCGTCATGGACGCCGTAATCGATGAATTCGTAATACTGCAGGCCTCCCTCGTATCCGAGATTGTACCGGGCGAGCGCCTCGAGCGTGTCGCACTGCACCTGGTTCAGCCCTGGAGGACAGGGAACAGCGTCCAATGGATAGTAGTATAGG
>JAQTVX010000108.1 GCA_028706585.1 Candidatus Krumholzibacteriia bacterium
GAATCCGTTTATTAGCGCCGAGTAGCGGCCCGCAACGAGATCGAACCATCCGCATCTCCGCGGCCGTCCGGTCGTCGTGCCGTATTCTCCGCCGCGCTCCCTGAGCTCGTCCCCTTCCGCGCCGATGAGCTCGCTCGGCATCGGACCGTTGCCGACGCGCGTGATGTACGACTTGAAGATACCGATCACGCGGCCGATGTCGCGCAGCGTGAGCCCGGTGCCGGTCATGGCGCCCCCGACGCTGCAAGAGCTCGACGTTACGAAGGGATAGGTGCCGTGATCGATATCGAGCAGCGTTCCCTGCGCTCCTTCGAGAAGAATGCGCTTCCCCCGCGCCTTCATCGAGTGCACGAGCTCCTGCGAATCGACCACCAGGGTCGCAGCCAGGTCCCTGACGTTGACGAAGTCGCTCGCGACCTTCTCGCTCGAAAGGGACGGGGCCCCGTACATCGCGAGCTGCCTGTTTCCCCATTCGACCTTGGCCTTCACGATTTCGAACAGATCCGACTTGTCGAGGAGAAACGCCTCCATCCTGAGCCCGCTCCTAAGATGCTTCTCGGCGTATGCGGGACCGATGCCTTTCCCGGTGCTTCCAATGCTATCTTCCTTGAGATCCGTCTCGGAGAGATTGTCGAGGAGCCGGTGGTATGGCATTACCATGTGGGCAGCGGAGCTCGCGAAAACCCGTTCGCTCACGTCGACGCCCCGGCACATGAGGTCCTTCAGCTCGCCGAGGAAGGCAAACGGATCTATGACCATTCCGTTCCCGAGAATTCCTATGACGTTCGGGTAGAGCACGCCCGATGGAACCTGATGAAACGCGAATTTGCCCGCATCGTTGACGACCGTGTGTCCTGCGTTCGCCCCGCCCTGGAACCTCACGACGACGTCGTGATCCCGCATGAGGAAATCGACGACCTTCGCCTTCCCCTCGTCACCCCACTGACCACCGACGATCACCGTTGCAGACATCGCGCATTACTCCTGTGGAATGAGAGCCATAGACTGCAGTCTATGGCATGAAGGCCGCTGAAGCAATTGAATATTTGGGGCAAAAAAATCCGCCTCACTCGAGGAGACGGCGCACAAAAAAAATACACCCGCCGGTCTTCGGATCAGTCTTCGAACAGCGACTTCAGAAGACCCCAAGTGCCCAGGTCGACTGAGTTCGGTGTGTTCGATCGGTCGCCCGGATTGCTCCTCTCGAATCCGATCTCCGCCGTGCCGTCGCCATTCTCATCGCCGAGCTCGATGCCGTTTGCGTACCCGTCACCGTCGGAATCCGCTATGGCGATGGCGGCGTCCCACGAATGGCCGTTCGCCCTATAAGCCGCGCCGAAAACATTGAGGTCGGAAGAGGAGGTCGGCCGCGCGGAAGCATGGCACAGCAAGCACTTGAAGTGCTTGTAGACCGGCAGAGAAGTCATATAGTCCTCTCTGCTCTTCAGCGTGCCAGCCGTAAAAAGCACCGCGGCGCATGCAAAAACGAGGATAATTTCACGCCTTAGCTTTGGGCGCACCTGCACCTCCAATCATCCAAACTAAGTATAGCAGAGGTAGTTACCTGTGTCAACCATCAATCCTCGAGTATTCGGCCGACGACCGCCTCAAAAGGCGATGAAACGACGTCGTATTTCCTCAAGCATTCGAGCGCCGAAGAGACATCCACGCGGCAGCCGCTCGCCCGCAGCGCCTCCGCAGTCGCGGACACGAGCCTCTCCAACGTACGGATGCCGAAGAGACCGAGAAAACCGGTTCTCATCACCCGGCCCTTGAGCTCGCCCTGTCCGCCCGCCGCGATAAACCCCTCCCGTTCCAGCCGGGCGAGTATTTCATCCACCCCGACCGCCGGCTGAGGCGCGAGAACCTGGACGGCGGATGAAGGACTCTCCGAGTACGATGCAAGCGAGAGATGTCTCGCCGCCGCAAGAAACGCAGCGGAGGCCCTGCGCTGCCTCGACACCATCTCATCGAATCCGAGTGCTTTCATCGTCAATAGCGATCGATGCATTATCTGGACCGTTTGCACCGCCGGCGTGAACGGGGTATAGCCGGCTGCCTCCTCGACCTCAAAATGTTTTAGATCAAGATAGTACATGCCCCTCCTGCGTCCCCCGGCGACATCGACCGCATTCTTCCCCATCGCGATGAAGCTCGTCCCGGCCGGAGCGGCGAGCGATTTCTGACTCGCGCCGACGGCCACGTCGATTCCCCATCCATCCATATCGAAATCCTCGGCGCCGAGCGAAGAGATCGCATCGACGATCACGACTGGCCGATGAGCGCCCAGCCGCCCAGTGAATTCTCTCAAAGGGAACAGAAGGCCCGTCGAAGACTCTACATGCGTGACAGCGACGAATTGGGGCCGGTCCCGATCGATCCTTTGCACGATCGAATCTACGTCGATCGCCGAGCCGCACCCGAACTCCACGAGATCGGTCCGGCATTCGTACGCGTCGCAGATCTCGGCCCATCGGCGGCCGAATTTTCCTCCCGAGACGACGAGCACGCTGGAACCGGGAACCGTGACGTTCACGACGGCCGCCTCCATCGCGCCGGTGCCCGAAGATGTCAGCAGATACACCGGCGACGACGTGCGAAGAAGCACCTTGAGCAGCTCTACCGTTTCCGTCGAGATTTCCCTGAAAGCCTTCGTACGATGGTGGAGCTGCGGAAGACCACGCATCAGCTCCCGCGGCACCTCGACTGGGCCGGGGCTCACGATGATGGCACGGTGCCTGCGCGCATCCGTCATATCAGATCCGTTCCGCGATCCAGCGCCAGAGATCTTCTTTTCCCTCCCCGGTTTTCGAGGAGAAGAAGATAGCGGGCACCTCGACTCCGCCGCTCGACCCGGAATCCGCCTGACTCCCGGCGTCGGCCTTCGCGCTCCGGCCTATTCGCGCCGTGCCGGCGAGATTCTCGTTGAATTGCCGTATCACGCGGAAACGGTCGGCCTTCGATATCTTGTCCGCCTTCGTGAACACGATGATGAACTGCCTCCGGGCCTCGACGAGGCGCTCGATCATGCGCTCGTCCTCTCGTGACGGCTCGTGCCGCGCGTCGATCAGCTGCACGATCCCGGCGAGCGGTTGCCGGGTCTCGAGATAGGTATACAGAACCTTCGCCCAGTTCTCCCGCTGCTCGGCGGACGTCCTCGCGAACCCGTATCCTGGCAGATCGACGAGAAAGAAACGATCATTGACGGCGTAGAAATTGATGGTCCGAGTTTTGCCCGGGTCCTTGCTGGTCCGCGCGAAGTCCTTGCGGCCGAGAAGCATGTTGAGGAGGGATGATTTTCCGACGTTCGATCTTCCCGCGACGGCTATCTCGACCCATGGAGAGTTCGGAAACTGCGCCGCGTCAAGCGTCGTGCGGACGGTTCTGAGGCTCAGTATCTTCAAGGACTGTAAGACCTCAATTGGCCGATTTGCGTGACTGGCTCCCGAAAAAGCCGCCGAGCCTCCGCCTATGCTCGACTCCCCAATCGAGCTTCTTCGTCAGCGCGTACTCCAGAACCTGATCCATCGACTCGACGACGACGATCTTGAGACCTCTGCGCACCTCTTCGGGAAGCTCCTTGATGTTCTTCTCGTTTCCCTTGGGGAGCAATAGCTTCTTCACGCCGGCTCTCAGCGCAGCCACGGCCTTTTCGTTTATGCCGCCGACGGGGAGCGCCTTGCCGCGAAGCGTCACCTCTCCCGTCATCGCCACCTCCCGGTTTACGGGGATGTCGAAAAACGCCGAAACGAGCGCCGTTGCGATCGAGACGCCGGCGCTCGGGCCGTCCTTGGGGATCGCTCCCTCGGGAACGTGCACATGCACGTCGATCGAGGAAAAGAAGTCGTTCTCGAGCGGCAGCATCCGCGCCTTGTTCCGAGCGAAGCTCAAAGCGATCTTCGCGGACTCCTGCATGACCTCGCCGAGCTGGCCGGTGAGAATGATGTCGCCCTTGCCCGGCATGAGCGTGACCTCGATGTTGAGGATCTCGCCGCCCACCTCGGTCCAGGCGAGCCCCGTCGCGACGCCGACGGATTCGTGCTCGTCGATCTCGCTATCCGAGAACTTTGGAACGCCGAGATAGCCTTCGAGGTTCTTCCGCGTGATTCGTACGCCCTTCGCGTCGCCGCCGGAGGCCAGCTTGCGGGCCACCTTGCGGCATATCGACGCGAGCTCCCGTTCGAGGTTCCGCACGCCGGCTTCCCGCGTATAGAACTGAATGAGGTCCTTCATAGTCGTGTCCGATATCCGGAGCTGTGCGGGCTTTATCCCGTGCTGCTGCATCTGCTTCGGGAGAAGGAACCTCTGGGCGATCGCGATCTTCTCGTGGAGCAGATATCCCGGGAGCCTTATTACCTCCATGCGGTCCTGGAGCGCAGGCGGAATCGGGTGAATGACGTTCGCCGTCGTGATGAACATGACCTCGCTGAGATCGAACTCGACCTCGAGAAAGTGATCGCTGAAATGCTTGTTCTGATCGGGATCGAGGACCTCGAGCAGCGCCGCCGAGGGATCGCCGCGGAAGTCCGCCCCGAGCTTATCGATCTCGTCGAGGAGAAAGACCGGGTTCTTGCTCCCGGCTTTCCGCATCATCTGAATGATGCGGCCGGGAAGCGAGCCGATGTAAGTCCTGCGGTGCCCCCGTATTTCAGCCTCGTCGCGTATGCCGCCGAGGGACACCCTCACGAAGGAGCGCCCGAGCGCGTCCGCGATCGAGTGGCCGAGGGACGTCTTTCCGACGCCCGGGGGACCTACGAAGCATAGGATCGGCCCCTTGAGATTCCCGACGAGCTTCACCACCGAGAGAAACTCGACGATGCGTTCCTTGACCTTCGTGAGCCCGTAATGGTCGGCGTCGAGCTTCGCCTTCACCTGTGCCAGATCGAGGTTGTCGTGCGTGCGCTTGCGCCACGGCAGCGACGTGAGCGTCTCGATGTAGTTGCGGACGACGGTAGCCTCGGGCGTCATGGGAGACATCATCTTGAGCCGCTCGTACTCCCGGTATGAGACCTTCTCGGCCTCCCGGCTCATTCCGGCCTTCCGGATCTTCCGCTTGAGATCCGTGTATTCCTCCCCATCCTCCTCCTGCCCGAGCTCCTTCTTGATCGCCCTCATCTTCTCGTGGAGGAACAGCTCGCGCTGAGTCTTCTGGACCTGGCTGGATACCTTCTCGTCGATGTCCTTTTCAACCTTCAGGAGCTGCAGCTCCTCGGTGAGGATGCGGTGAAGCGCCATGAGACGTTCCTCTATGTCGACCGCCTCGAGCAGCCGCTGCTTCTCGTCGTTGTGCACGAGAAGATGCGCGGCGATCGTATCGGCGAGGACGGACCTGTCCTCGATCGACTGGATCGACAGAAGCACCTCGTTCGGCAGACGCGGGTTCATCCGCACGTAGTCGGTGAAGAGATACTCGACGCGCCGCATCAGCGCTTCGATCTCCCGCGTATCGCGATCGTCTACCTCTATCTCCTTGACGCGAGCCGAGAAACAGTTGTCCTCCTCGAGAAAATCCAGGATGCGCGCACGGCTCACGCCCTCCAGCATCACTTTGATCGTCCCGTCGGGAAGGTTGAGGTGATGGAAAATCTTGACGACCGTTCCGACCGAAAAAAGATCGTCCGGGCCGGGTTCATTCACCGACGCATTCCGCTGCGTGACGACCACGAGGTTCTTGTCGGCTTTGATCGCCCTCTCGACCGCGTTGACGGAGGGCTGACGTCCGACGAGAATCGCCGTCGCCATCGAGGGAAATATCACGACGTCGCGCAGCGGAATGACCGGATAGACGTTCCCCTGCTCTTCATGCCCTCTCGCTTGATTGATTCTCATAGTGATGCACCGCCGTATCGGGGAGAAAACGACCGGGACGGAAACCTATTGGGCCTTGAGCTCCCGTTCCTTGTCGATGAACATCTGCGGCTCTGCCCTGTTGACGACCGTTTCCTCCGTGATGAGGATCTTGCGAACGTTTGGGTGAGAAGGAACATCGTACATGATATGGAGCATCGTCTCCTCGATGATCGCGCGCAGGCCCCTGGCGCCCGTCTTGCGCTGCATCGCGAGCTTCGCTATCGCATGCAGCGCCCCCGGCGTGAACTCGAGCTCGACGTCCTCCATGTCGAAAAGCTTTCTGTACTGCTTCACCAGCGCGTTGTTCGGCTTTATCATGATGTCCATGAGCGCCTGCTCATCGAGATCCTGGAGCGGGGCGACTATTGGAAGGCGCCCCACGAGCTCGGGTATCAGGCCGTATTTGATCAGGTCATCGGGCTGCACGAGCTTCAGAATCTCGGCCGAATCCTTCCGGTAGCCTGGACCGCGCTCGGCGCCGAAGCCGATTATCTTCTTGCCGACTCTCCGTTCGACGATCTCCTCGAGACCCAGGAAAGCGCCCCCGCAGATGAACAGGATGTTCTTCGTATTGACCTCGATGAATTTCTGCTGCGGATGCTTGCGTCCCCCCTGCGGCGGCACGTTCGCGACCGTGCCTTCGAGTATCTTGAGGAGCGCCTGCTGCACCCCTTCGCCCGAAACGTCCCTCGTGATCGAGGGGCTTTCGCTCTTGCGCGAGATCTTGTCGATCTCGTCTATGTAGACGATGCCTCGTTCCGTCGCGGCGAGGTTGTAATCGGCGTTCTGGAGGAGCCGGACCAGAATGTTCTCGACGTCCTCGCCGACGTAGCCGGCCTCGGTCAGGCACGTCGCGTCGGCGATCGCGAACGGAACCTTGAGGTACCGCGCAAGCGTCTGTGCGAGAAGGGTCTTTCCGACGCCCGTCGGCCCCAGCAGAAGAATGTTGCTCTTGTCGATCTCCACGTCATCGGCGCGCCGCTCGTGTCGTATGCGCTTGTAGTGGTTGTACACGGCCACCGAAAGGATGATCTTGGCCTGCTCCTGCCCGATCACGTACTGGTCTATGAAATCCTTTATCTCCTTCGGCTTCGGGAAATGCTCCATTTCCCAGAGCATCGTTCCCGACATCTCCTCCTCGAGAATATCGTTGCAGAGGCGTATGCATTCATTGCAGATGTATACGGATGGCCCCGATACGAGCTTCGCGACTTCGTCTTGTCCCCTGCCGCAGAAGGAGCATCTTATAGCCTTGGGCGCCAAGGTCTTCTTCTTCATCTTGCTTCCCGTTCCTCCATCTGATTGTCCCGAGCCCACCACTTCCGATTATACACCGGC
>JAQTVX010000109.1 GCA_028706585.1 Candidatus Krumholzibacteriia bacterium
GATTCCGAGAATGTCCTGCGCGTCGATTCTCAATTGTGGGAAGGAGGTCGATGACGGGGGCCTTTGGCCGGCCTTTTCCGAGAAAGAACCACCCTCAAAAGGTCGCGATCAAGGGCGTGACGAGACGCGGCTTCTAACGTGTACTTCGCGGCGCATCAATTAGATTTCTTCATTCATAGAGGAGAACAAAAATGAAGAAGGCACTAATGCTCTTGGCTGGAGCTTGCATGATTGCCCTGCTCATTGGGCCCGCTTCGGCCCGCGATTCGGTGAACGGCAGCAGGCGCATATCAAAGGATTGGGCGAGCTACGGCGTCAGCACGCAGTGTATGCCCGCAGACACATTCTGTATGGTCTGGTACACATTTGAGACCTCCGATTGGCAGGGTTGGACCCGTGAGGATGAAACGGCCCAGCGTGATACTTTCTTTCACGTGGACGACTTTGCTGGTCTCGGAGGCGGCGGTTTCGGACGTCTCAATGCTATAGAGGGCACGAAATCAATGTGGTGCGGCGCCCCGCCGAACGCGAGCGATTCTTACTTTTGTTCGTGGCAAATGGCGCCTGGCTATGGCAATGGCTGGAGCCAGTTTCTTGGAACCGATGCGTTCTCGTTCTTGGGCATGATAGGCCTCGAGTTCCATTGCAGGTATGACTCTGAACGGGACTATGACTTCACCACCGTCGAGTATGATGCTGGCGGGGGCAACTGGCGGACTATTGCGGAATTCACCGGCCGTGGCGATACGGTCGGGAGCTATCAACTTGCGCTGAGTCTTGCGAAAACGAAGCTACGTTTCCATTTCACTTCGGACCGCGCATGGAGCGATGAGGACGGTCTCTTGGACACCGACGGCGGCTGCATCATCGACAGCATCAGTGTTAGAGACGCAGGCACCGTTAATAACCTCGAGACATTTGAGAGCTGTGCGGTCGGAGCGGAGGGCTGCGGTATTTGGTTCGCGGACGAGGAAGCCGGCTATGGCATGTATTCCGGCCTGGGGAGCAGCTTGAGGGATTATGATCTGTGCGGCGACAACTTCGCAACCCAGGTCGAATTCTTCACCGGTTCGCCGGACGCGAGCGCGGAATATCCGGGCCTCTACAACACGCCGTGGTGCGCGGGAGTGACCCACTCCTATGGTCCGTGCCAGGATGAGCTTGCAGTATCTCCGCTTATCGACATGACGAAATACTCGACTCATTGCGACGACGTTCAGGACGCGAGCATCCCATCCTCCCAATTTACACTCCTGGGACCCGCCGGGCTGTGCTTCACGGTCTACCGCGATTTGGCGTTTTCAAATCTTGTGTTCTACGTCTGGCATGTGAGGAACGTCGTGGCCGGTTGCCCTGGCCCATGGCTCGACAGAGGCCTTGTTTACTATGGATCCGATGAGGATTTCAGCTACGTCACCCAGGATATCGGCGACCTTGTAGGCGATGATCCAGTCCAGATTGCAGTCGGTGTCGTGGACATGTGTAGCTCGTGGTATTCGACACGGGGTGACTGTGCCTATCATACGCCGTCGCCCTATATCGACAATGTCCGACTTTACCGCGTCGCCTGCTATAAGGGTCCCCAGTGGGGCTATCGTGCCCTGGATCTCTTTCAGGATAACTTCCCCGAGGATGGTATGGATATCGAGAGCTATGTCCGCGCGGATGCAGCGAATGACATCAATCCATATGATAATCCCATTATCCGGCCGGGCGATTCAATCGTGGTCAGCTGCAATTCACCCACGGGTGGCGGCATTGCCTCGGATGAGACGTACGGTGGCCCAGCCGTATATCTCCACGTGAAGGCCACCTACATTGGCCCTGAACCGTCAAAGCCGGTTCTCCACGGTGGGAGCCTTTGCGGCGGCGTCGCGTGGGGCGGACCAGCCCCGGGAAACGAGACCTTCCGGTTGATCGACGACGACGGCACATGGACGGTTATCCAGTGTGATTCGGCACGGACAGCCATGGGCGCCGTTGCCAAGAACCAGTGGATGTGCGATCTCAATGACTCGCTCTTCACGAGAGGTTACCGGATCGAGTACTATTTCTCTGCTCGTGACGTAGAAGGCAACGGGAGAGCGCTGCCCATGCATGCGAATATATACGGTCCGTACTTCGAATGGACCTGCTTGCCATCGCAGAACAGCGATGTTCTCTTCGTCGACGCCGCCGACGGTCACGGCTCCAGAAATGGCGAAGTTGATGATTTCTGGATGTCGGTCTTCAATATCGTTCTTGCTCCGCCGAACAACCTCGTGGACAGATACGACGTGAACGCCCCAACTTGCGGTGTGTCGAACGGTCTGGGAAGCCGCGCAAAGGGCGATCAGCTCATCGACCAGTACCGTAAGATTGTTTGGGATTCCGGTGATCTCGACGTCTTCACTATCTGCAGTGGCACCATGGCGAGTGACAAGAGCAACGACGCATTTGCGCTCATGCATTGGATGGAAAACAGCGAACATCGATGCGGCCTGTGGATCCTGGGCGATGGTGTCGCGGAGGATCTTGATGCGCAGGCAAGGGGCGGCTCGGACGACGCTCTCGCGCTGATGAACATGTGCGGTGTTGTTCTAGTTGATCACAGCTACTATGAAATGACTGGAGGTTATGTGGGCGGCGGGAACAAATTCCCGCTCGTCACGGGTGACGTGGAGTCCGGAGTATTGGTCGATGGCGGTGTACCCGATCGATTTCGCGCGTTCGGCGGCTGCCCAAACATCAACCATTTTGACGTCATCGACCAGACTGAGAATGGATTGCACGCTCTCGATTACCCGAATTACGGGGAAGAGAGCTACTATGCGGGTATTTCGAGTGATTGGCTGAACGGCTCCGGCGACACGATCAGGACAATGTGGTTTGGTTTCAGCTGCCAGTATGTCCGCGATGACACCCTAGTTCCGGGAGCCGTGCTCGATCGCAACACTCTGGCAGCAAGGGTGTTCGCCTGGATGGATAACGACATAAACGAGGACATTACGCCAGTCGATAATCCAACGCCGGAAGTGAACAAGCTGGCCCAGAACTTCCCGAACCCCTTCAACCCGTCGACCTCGATCAAGTTCGACGTGAAGGAGAAAGGCATCGTGACGCTGGAAGTCTACAACATCGCAGGTCAGCACATTCGGACGCTCGTCAAAGGTATAATGGACGCGGGTTCTCACAGGGTAACCTGGGACGGCAAGAACGACCGGGGTGGCGTGGTGGCGAGTGGCATCTACTTCTGCAAGATGAACACGAAGAATTTCAGCCAGACCAGGAAGATTGTCATGCTGAGATAGTCCCAGTCTCTTTTGGGTAGATCGGGTTCTGGGAAGCCCGGCTGCTGAGCGGAATAGACGCCTGGCAGCCGGACTTCCTGTTTGTGCGGTCCGTTGTGCGGGGCGTCACAAAACAGAGAGTTGTTATGGAGAGGGTTGCGTTCGGGAAACCAATGAACGTTAGGGGACCTCGACTACACGGCAGGGTAGGTGTTTATTCCTGGAATACTCGATGGCAATGAGATGGAGATCATGGCGACAAGAGAGCGCGTCAAGGAATAGACCATTAAGCGAATAAGCATCCAATAAACCAAAATGAGATAGTTGTTGCAGCAGAGCCGGTATTATGATACTATCGTGCACCTAGGGGAAAAAGCGTCTCCCAAATCAGCTCAAAAAAGTTCATCTTTGCTTGACGACCTACATTCGGGTGCGTCCGAGGATACGTGGAACATGGCCTGTTTCGCATGATTCCAGGGTCGTACATCGAGGTGAGCTCTTCGACATGCCGAATATCGTGAAATACCATGTAATCATCCTTGTATTGCTGGCAATAGCGGCACACGGAACAATACTGCTCATGGATGGATTGTACTGGGACGATCATATGCTCCATAGGGAATTGGCGACGAGAGACTGGTCTCACATAAAAGGATGGGCAATTCCGTCTGGTCACATGTTTTATTCGGAGTTTCATCGCATCATGGCTCTATTCCCGAATATCATTGCCGGGTATCGCGTGCTGACCTTCGTGTTCTTGCTGCTTTCCGCATTGCTCTGCTACGTAGTCTGCCTGGAAACGCGGATGCTGTCGCCCTGGGAGAGTCTGTCCATCAGCATGATACAGTTGGCGTTCCCTGCCTTTCGGGTCATGTGTTGCCTGTATATGCTGCCCTTCATCATGAGCATCTCTCTCTTCCTGCTCGGGGCGTACCTTGCGCTCAAGAATCTTTCAGGAGGGAACGGGGTTAGTCTCGTGCTGAGGATGCTCAGCCTGATATGTTTCTTCCTGAGCTTCACTACCAATTCCTTGCTCGTTTTCTACCTCGGATTCATTCTGCTCATGATTTTTACGGTCCGGCGAAGGCGCGGTATCCCGATCCTCGCGGCAGCAAAGAGGTATCTACCTCGTCACATTGATTTTCTGATGCTTCCATTTCTCTACTGGTTTATCAACGAGCTCTATTTCCCACGGACCGGGTTCTACTCGAAATACAACAGGTTGCTATTCTTGCCGAAATCGCAGCTGCCCGAATTCGTCCGTTTCATCGATAACGCCGTTCTGCTCCAACTGAACGAAGCTCTGCTGAACCTCTTGGAGCTTCCGGTAATCTGGCTGCTTCTCATTGCGGCGATACTGCTCGCGCGGTCCAGAATCGGTGAGAATCGCGGCGGCTTCTTCGGCTCGTCATCCTCCTCACGTTCTCTCATTGGTTTCGGAGCGGTGCTACTGGTCCTCGCGGTGTTTCCGTATCTTATCGTAACAAAAGTGAGTCTGATGTATGGATGCGACACGAGATTCTCGCTCCTGGTTTCGATGGGCGTCGGCGTCATTCTGGTAGGCGTCATGAAGGCCATTTTTCAGAAAGCGGATGGGCGGATAACCTTCGCCGGAGTGATAGTATTGGCCAGCCTGATACTCGCATTCACCGTTACAATGATCGAGAACGACGTCTCTTTGCAGATGCGGTGGATTAAGGAATGCTCGATTCAGCACAATCTGAGGAACATGCCCAAGTGCCCCGCTGGCACGTATTGGATCGAGGATCAATTCCGGCTTCCTCAGGATGCATCCTCCAGTGAGCAGTATAACACCGAGGAATGGGTAGCGATATTCAATGCGGCGTGGGGTGAGGAATCAAGAATGGGGCTCTATGTGGACCAGGATATCTTCTCTCTCTGGCAAGTGTGGGGGCCTATGCTAGTCAAGCTTTTCTATCTCAGCGCATATGATCCTCACGGTCCTCAGGCAAGGCTTACCATTCGCCCCGGGCTGTCGGTGGTCAATTCAGCGAGGGGAAGCAATTGCAGCACATACGGTATGGTGCTGTGGTACTGGTGGTACAGGTATGTCAATACGCGTAGGTATGAAACGTTCATAGAGCGAGTGACGGAGGTCACGCTGACGATGCTGCCGGAAACGCCTGTCCCTCCCAAGAGCTTCATCCCGGCAGGGATTGGCCATTCGCTGCAAAAAGGCGACTCCATAAGCGCAAGTACTGCAGTGTGGACTGATTAAATGGAAGGCACAGGCGCCGGCGTCGTGAGGCGGTTGCTTTCACATCAGGCAAACCGGAAGATCACCGGCAGCAGAAACGTAACGACGGCGGCCCACACACAATAGACCGGCAAGTAACTTCCCACGACGAGCCGCATCGCGGCAAACCCAACCCGCCGCCGGAGCAACGCGACATAGGTCAGACATATCCAGGCGAGATGCAAGATGATGACCAGGTTGGCTCCGAGTACAGTTATGCGATTCGGCGTGAATCCGAAAGAGGCTATCCTGAAGAGGATCGCCGATAGGGCGATTGCATCGATCAAGAGAGTGACGACTACGAGCGCGAGGTTGATGAAGTCGAACAACTGCACATGCGACTCCTCGGTGCGTTCCACGATCGAAAAGACGGAGATGCCTAGTACGAGGAGCAGCAGGCCGTTGAACGTAATGAGGAAGGAACGATCGATGAACGGGTTCTTGCCTCCGACGAAGGCCACGATCAAATAGATGACTGCCATAGCCAAGAAGAGGGGTGAAAATATCCGCGCGAGCGCTGCGGCGATGCCGGTATGCCGATTGAACACGGCGTCGTACAAGTAGGTTCCGGCGACCGGTACGGCGGCGGCGCCGAAGACCGCGACATTTTCGAAGTACCACTTCTCGGTTGTCTCGGCAACCAGCTTGAACAGCGCAATCGTCACACCGCTGAACGCTATTCCGCCGAGTGCCACGAGGCTCGCCAGGACCACCAATTCACCATTGTAACGCACGAAGCGAACCCGAGAATCCGCGTCGCGCCACGAGCGTCCCATGAACACCAGGCCCAAGAATGCCCAGAAGACGATTGGGAGGTGGATCAAGGCCATGACCACGGAATCGGAGTATGCTGGAAGCAGACGAACATAAACGATCGCCACGAGCGCGAGGCTCAACCCGGCGACCAAGCTCCAACGGTCGCGACGCTCGATCCAGAAGTACGTGACGAGCGCCATGATGACCCATGAAGGGGTGAGGCGGGGATAGTACCAGCCCCCATCGAGCCAGAGAGCCGGGAGTCGGATGAACGCACCGAAGACAACGGCGATGGCGATCGCAACCCCGAGCTTATTACGCCACTCCGCTCCGTGCCCGGATTCACGGAGCTCGAACCGAGCCCGCCAGACCCGCAACGTCGCCGAGTCGGGCTCGACTCGGGATGCTTCGTCAAGCGACTCACGGAACGCCTCCGGATCCTGCCGATAGAGAGCTTCCAACCCTTGAGGGTCATCCAGAAGCTGGAGTATGCGGACGGTGGTCGATTTCATCGCCATGAGGTTAGCGGAATGCCGCCAGACTCGGCAAGAGCAAAGGCAGGGGCGATCGCTAACGAACGGTTCGATCTCGTAGGCTCTGACTAGTAGAGAAAGCTATCTCTTCTTCATGACCCGGTACAATGCCGCCGCCTTTCTGAACTGCCTGCATTCTGCCGCAGCCCGGCGGATCAACCATGGCTATCGGTATGACAATAGGCATAGACAGAACTGACGACGCAGCGGTACCCTCGCAGCGACAAGATGACGGACAAGGGGAAAAGGAGGCACGCAATGGGAGACAAAGGCAAGAAGGATAAGAACAAGGGTCAGAAACAGAAGCTGAGCAAACAGGAACAAAAGGCAAAAGGGAAGATAGCGAA
>JAQTVX010000110.1 GCA_028706585.1 Candidatus Krumholzibacteriia bacterium
AGCCATACGATCCGTTCGGTCGCCCGTCTGGCGGCGTCTTCGTCCGCGTTCGATAGGCACGCGATCGCCATCAACGCGGCGAAGGGTCTCGAAGAAAGAACTCTTTGCAGGATGAGCGAGGTGCTTGCCCAGGAGCTTCCGATCCCGAAAAGGAGGATCGTCGGACTTCTCGGCCCCAGCCACGCCGAAGAAGTCAGCCGGCGCATGCCAACGTCCATCGTAGTTGCGGGCACCGCTCCCGATATTCTCGAGGAAATCCAGGGATTCTTCATGAACGAGTACTTCCGTGTCTATACGAATACCGATATTATCGGTGTCGAGCTGGGTGTTTCCCTCAAAAATACAATCGCGATCGCCTCCGGCATATGCGACGGCCTGGGCTTCGGGGACAACACGAAGGCAGCACTCATCACGCGGGGTCTCGCCGAAATGAAGCGCCTCGCGTGCAGGATGGGGGGAAGGGAAGAAACCTTGAGCGGGCTCGCAGGCGTCGGTGATCTGATCGTCACCTGTATGAGCCGCCATAGCAGGAACAGGCACGTCGGCGAAGAGATCGGCAGAGGCAAAAAGCTGCCGCAGATTTTGGGCGAAATGGTGATGGTCGCAGAGGGCGTCAAAACGACCAAGGCGGCGGTTAGGCTCGCCTCCCGCGTCGGAATCGAGCTCCCGATCGCGGAGCAGGTTCACCGCGTTCTTTTCCGCGGAAAGGATCCGCGCAAGGCGATCAAGGATCTCATGGTTCGAAAGGCGAAAAGAGAAATGGAGCGATACAGGGTGGAGAGCGGGGGAAGAACCCCCTCTAGAAGGAAGCGTGGAACATGATGAAATCCAGCCAGAAACTCTATTACTCGATAGGCGAGGTGAGCGATCTCATAAAGGTGAAGCCTCACGTTCTGAGATACTGGGAGACTCAGTTTCCGGTTCTAAGCCCGAAGAAGAACCGGGCGGGAAACAGAACCTACCGTGTTCGGGACATAAAGCTGCTCATTGCCATTCGCAGCCTGCTCTACGAACGTAAGTACACAATCGCTGGTGCACGCCGCAAGCTCAGGGAGTTCAATAACGATCCGACGGTCATCGCGGAGCAGCTCAGCATCCCCTTTGCGGATCCCGAGAAGAGACAGGCCATAGCCTCGCTCCGGAAGGGCCTCATGGAGTTGAAGGAGCTCGTTGAGGCGCTCTGATCGAGCCGCTTATCGCCCGCTGCGCGCCGGCTCGACGTGCCGGGGACTTGCGTTCTCACGGGCCGCTCCTCTTGCTTTTCGCTTGTGTGCAGTCCAAAAACGATGATATTCTTGCTTCTGGTCGGGGCGTGGCGCAGCTTGGTAGCGCACTAGCATGGGGGGCTAGTGGTCGCTGGTTCAAATCCAGTCGCCCCGACCAATTTGCATTAGAATATGAGAAGATGGTTTCGTATTGCCTATACCGCGTTGCCTCCGCTCTCGTGAGCGTCCTTCCCCGCTCGTGGTCCGCGCGAATCGCCACTTGGATCGCTTTTCTTTTCTTCATTTTCAAACCGGCTATACGGAGGAATGTCCGGTTGAATTTCGAGAGGCTCGGGATGAGCGGAACGGCCACGTTCCCGGTATTCAAGAATTTCTCGCACGCCGTCACCGATCTCCTGCGACTTATCCACATGAACTCCGATCAAATGAGAGCGCTATGCACGGTGCGAGGCACCGACAATCTCGATGCAGCGCTGAAGAAGGGAAGGGGGGCGATCCTGTTCGCTCCTCACCTCGGGCCGTGGGAAATAGGTGGCGCCTTCATATCAAGCCTCGGCTACGCGATGCATACCGTCGCGCTGGAGCACCCATCGTCCCGTGTCACCGGGTTTTTCAGCATGATGCGCAAGAGGTGGGGCTTCGCCGACTACCCTTTACGTTCGTGCGCTGTCGGGCTCATGAAGGCACTTGAGAGAGGAGAAACCGTCGTGCTCCTCGTCGATCGAAACTTCTCGCATCGGGGAACACGTTTCCATTTTCTCGGTAGCGAAGTGCTACTTCCGGACGGCCACATCACGCTCGCATTGAGATCGGGAGCGGCGCTGCTTCCCTCGTTCTCATACTACAGTGCGGAGGGTGGGATCCAGGTTGTCATAGGCGAGGAGATTCCCGTTGGCGATAGAGATTCGTCGAATGCCGCAATCGGCGCCGCCTGTCTTGCGCGGATAGAGGAATGCGTGAGAGAGCACCCCGATCAGTGGTTCGCATTCGATCATCTCTGGGAGGAGGCGAGAGGTGTTTGACCGGATCACGGCGATAGTGCCGGCCTACAATGCGGCCGCTGGAATAGAGGCGGTTCTCGAGAAGATCAAGCGGCACATTCCGGCGGGAAACATCATTGTCGTCGACGACGGTTCGATCGATGATACCGCTGGAATCGCGGCGCGTTCCGGCGCGATTGTCATACGGCATGAGATGAACAAGGGAAAGGGAGCGGCGATCAGGACAGCGATCCCGCGGCTCTCATCGCTCCCAGGCATAGAAGGCGTCGTAATGCTCGATGCCGACGGACAGCATGATCCGATGGAGATCCCACGGTTCGTGGAGGAATTTTCGAAAGGCCGGGCCGATCTCATCATTGGAAACCGGATGGCGAATCGCCGCGGCATGCCGGCGATTCGCGTATTCGCCAACCGTCTTACGTCGGCGGTTGTGAGTCTTCGGACCGGGCAGCGTATTCCGGACAGCCAGAACGGATACAGGCTCGTGCGAGCGTCACTGCTCGAGCGGCTCGATCTTGTGACGTCGCGGTACGAGATCGACAGCGAAATAATCATAAAGGCATGTCGCGCGCGTGCGAGGGTCTCGTCGATTCCGGTCAACACGATCTATGGCGAGGAAAAGAGCTCGATCAGACCCTTGCACGACGCGTTGCGCTTTATAGCGCTGGTCATCAGAAGTCTTTTTTGGTAGCATCCTCCTTTCCGAAACGGGCATCGATGCGGGGGAGAGCACCCGGTGGACGAGAAGAAAACGATTCTGATAACTAACGACGACGGCATCGCCGCGGAAGGGCTGCGAGCGCTATCTGAATCCCTTGCAGAAATGGGCGACGTGATCATCGTGGCGCCGGAGCAGGAGCAGAGCGCTTCGAGTCACGCGATTACCCTCGACAAGCCGCTCAGGATCAAGGAAATCTCGCCACGCCGATACGGCGTTTCGGGAACTCCCACCGACTGCGTTCTTCTCGCCATCCACGGAATTCTCGAGCGAAAGCCCGACCTAATCGTTTCCGGCATCAATCACGGCCCCAATATGGGCGAGGACGTGACGTATTCGGGCACAGTTGCCGCGGCGATCGAAGGGTGCATTTTAGGCATCAACTCGATGGCCATATCGCTCACCTCCTGGGAACCGGTATCTTTCGACGGAGCGGCCGCGGCGGCAGGCCGCCTCGCAAGGGTGCTTCTCGACATGGGCCGGGGCAAGGCGCGGCTCTGGAATGTGAACGTACCAGCGATTCCGCGGGAGGCGATCAGGGGCATAAGGGTTACGAAGCTTGGCTCGCGCATCTACAACGACCTCATCATCAAGAAGAAGGACCCCCGCGGCAGAGACTATTTCTGGATCGGCGGGGCTGAGCCCGGGTGGAGCACCGAGGACGACACCGACTTCGCGGCCGTGAGCGCCGGATACATATCGGTGACGCCGCTCCGACTCGATTTCACGGACTACGAAGGCATTATCGAGCTGGAGGAACACAGGCTCGCATGGAACCCGGAACAGACTACGCAATAGCCCGCCGCCGGATGGTGGGGGAACAGCTCGAGGCGCGGGACATCACGGACAAGAATGTCCTTCGAGCGTTTCTCGAGATTCCGCGCCATCTCTTCGTAGATGCGGCCGTAGGAAGCCGCGCCTACGACGACTGCTCGTTCCCCATCGGATACGATCAGACGATATCCCAGCCCTACACGATAGCGTTTATGGTTCAATCGCTTCAAATCCAGCGGGAGCACCGCGTGCTCGAGATCGGAACGGGATCCGGATACCAGACAGCGATCCTATCGCTGCTCGCGAGGGATGTTTTTTCGATTGAGCGGCTCGCGCCCCTTTTGAAAACGGCAGAGCGAACGCTGAGTGGAATACGGACAGGCAGCATCAGAATCAAGACGGGAGACGGGGGTCTCGGATGGAGCAGCTATGCGCCATTCGACAGGATCATTGTCTCGGCCGCGATGCGGGAGCGCCCGGCGACGCTTCTGGATCAGCTCGCCCATGGGGGGAGGCTCATCGCTCCCATAAGCGATAGCGCGGAGCATATTGTTCTCTTCGCGAAAGAGGCGGGGAACGTCACCGAGCGTCGCCTCGCACGATGCTCGTTCGTGCCGCTCATAAAAGGAGATGGCTAAGTGGAATTTCTCTTGCTTTCAACGGCGCTGTCGAACAAGCTCATAACGATGCTCATTGCGATGATCCCGCTCGCGGAGCTGAGGGGATCGATGCCTTATGCCATCTTCGTCCTGAAAATGAAATGGACGGAGGCGCTGCTGTGGTCGATCATCGGCAACTTCATACCCGTGATTCCGATCCTTTTCTGCCTCGAGCGGTTCGCGGGACGCCTCATGAAATACCCGAGTTGGGAACGATTCCTCACATGGACCTTCAACCGGACGAGGAGCAAGAGCGGGGCAATCGAGAAATTCCAAGCGGCGGGCCTAGCCATATTCGTGGGCATTCCATTGCCGTTTACGGGGGCGTGGTCGGGATGCGCCGCGGCGTTTCTGTTCCGGATACCGATGCGTGATTCGATTCCAGCCATTCTGGCCGGGATAGTGATCGCTGGCGTTCTCGTTTCCCTCGCGTGTCTCGGCATCATCCAGGCCGGTGTATTCCTGGGGCACTGGGGCAGGCAATAAATTTCGTTGAGATATTACCCTCCGGATGTTATCCTTAAGGTCCGGTCGGGGCGTAGCGCAGCCCGGTTAGCGCGCCTGGTTCGGGACCAGGAGGTCGGTGGTTCAACTCCACTCGCCCCGACCATATTTTTATGCACCGAATCCTCTTTCCTTTTTCCATAGTTGTCTGTGTCGCTCTCAGCGCCTGCGCGTCGGCTCCGAGGTATCGCTCCCATGCGCCGGCGGCGCCATCCGTCCCTCGGACATCTCCCGAAGCAACCGCAACACCGGAGCTTGCGATCCGCTTTTCGCCGCCCGTAAAGGACTTCAACGAGCGCCGAATTTCGAGCGCCTTCGGTCCTCGCGGTAGTCAAGGCCGACGGCACGATGGCATAGACATCAAAGCGGCTGCGGGCGAGGAAGTAATCGCCGCGGCCTCCGGCAGGGTCATCTTTGCGGGACGGCAACGCGGATACGGAAACGTGGTGATCATCGATCATGGGGATTCAATCTCCACGGTTTATGCCCACCTTTTCTATGCCTGCGTTAGGAAAGGCGATTCGGTAGGGGCGGGGCAAAGGATCGGTCGGGCCGGCAGGCGCGGTTCGGCCACGGGGGTGCATCTGCACTTCGAGATCCGCCGTGGAGGCGCCGCGATCGACCCGGCGCCGCACCTTTGGCTTGATTCCGGCGGTAAGAAGCCATCATAATGGAGCGCATGGAGTCCAAGCGGGAAGTCGACGGTCTGCAGGGACGGTACCTGAAGGAGGTCAACCGCTATCCGCTGCTAGCCCCTGAGGAGGAGATCGATCTTGCGCGCAAGGTTCGCGGGGGCGATCTGGAAGCCCGCAAGAAGCTCATCGTCAGCAATCTCAGACTAGTGATCACGATCGCCCGGTCATTTACAACGTACGGTGTTCCTTTCCTCGATCTCGTCGAGGAGGGAAACCTCGGTCTCATCAAGGCCGTCAGCAAATACGATCCGGAGAGGGGATTCAGGTTCAGCACCTATGCTTCCTGGTGGATCCGCCAGGCCATGGTCCGGGCGATATCGAACTATTCCAGAACGATCCGCATCCCGATTCACGTGTTTCAGCTCATGATACGCTACGTTTCGCTCTCCCAGGAGCCGGGAAACGAAAAGCTCACAATGGAGGAGCGCGCCAAGAAGCTCAAGGTTTCCGTCAAACGCTACCGGATGCTGGAGGAGCTCGTCGAGAACATACGAGCCCTCGATTTTTCGAGCAGCCTCGACGCGTACGAGCAGCTCACCCGTTCGATCGAGCCTGCGACCGATACGAATCCCGAGAAAATAGTTCTTCAGCAGATGGAGCACGAGGCCCTCGCCGAGCTCATGGAACGACTGTCGAGCCGGGAGAAGCTCATCCTCCGCATCAGGTACGGATTCTATGACGGTGAACTCCATACCTTGGCTGAGACGGGGGAGGAGCTCAACGTTTCACGCGAACGCGTGCGTCAGCTCGAAACGCGTGCCCTTAGAAAACTCCGAATACTGCTGGAACCCACGAGGGAACGCCGAAAATGCAACAAGGAGGAAGGATGAGCGAATCGCTGAAAAGTTTCATCAGGGCTATCCCCGATTTTCCTAAAAGCGGAATAATGTTCCGTGATATAACGCCCGCTCTTCTTGAGCCGAGAGCCTTCAAAGAGATCTGCGACGAACTCTACAAGCACTGCAAGGCAATGACGGTCGACAAGATTGCAGCGGTCGAATCCCGCGGTTTCATTTTTGCTTCGGTTCTCGCCTACAAAATGGAGATCGGTTTCATACCAATGAGGAAGCCGGGCAAGCTGCCATGGAATACGATCAAGGAAAAGTACTCGCTAGAGTATGGCGAAGCGGCGATAGAGATGCATACCGACGCGATTTCGAAGGGAGACCGGATTCTTATCCTCGACGATCTCCTGGCTACTGGGGGAACCGCGGCTGCTGCGGCGCGTCTCATCGAACGCCAGGGCGGAATCGTCGAGGAGCTCGCGTTTCTCATCGAGCTCACCGACCTCGGGGGCAGGAATGTTCTCGGGGGCCGCAAGGTATACAGCCTCATGAAATTCTGAGCCGCTCGATTTCATTTGCGAACGCGTGGGCCGCTTCATAAGATTAGGAGTCCTCACATGTGCCCCCGTAGCTCAGATGGATAGAGCAGCGGTTTCCTAAACCGTTTGTCGGACGTTCGAGTCGTCTCGGGGGCACCATATTTTTCAACGACGCGTGTGTTACCCCCATGTGCCAGTGATGTGCCACTTTCCTTCCGAAAAGAGAGTATGT
>JAQTVX010000111.1 GCA_028706585.1 Candidatus Krumholzibacteriia bacterium
GTCGCGGATATTCCGCCCATCTGCCGAGGCCCCATCGCACACGCTCGATGCCTTCAAGAACGTGTGGCTCAGGAACCTCCCCTGGTCCATTCCCGCGGCGGCCGCCATCGTGAGGATAATGTTCCTGGCCGGGCGCAGGAGGCGCGATCCGCTCGTGGATGGCGTTGACGGCGCGCTCGTCGTGTTCGCGGCGGTTCTGTTCTTCCCGCTTTCACTGGCAGGCGCTGGAACGCTCAGCGACTTTCTCCCTGTCCTTCCGTTCTTCGCGATCGTCTCCGCGCGTGAGGTGGCGCGCTGGCTCAGGAGGCCGGGGAAGGATCTCGCCAGGCGCGTGTGGACGCTCAACCATGTCATGACGGCTCTCATCTGCCTTTTCATGCTTCTGGTCGTCGCGACGCCGGTTACCATCCGGAGAACGGTCGAAGATCCGATCAAGGACGTCGCCAAGATGGCGACCCGCCTGACCCCCGAGCGGTCGCGAATCGGGAACCTGGGCCAGCCGTACCGCGAGCAGTGCGCGCGGATGCTCTTTTACGGCGACCGCTCGCTCGCTCAGCCGATCGAGAGCGCGGAAGAGGTCGCCGTGGCGCTCGAGGCGGATCCGCACATGATCTTCCTTTCCTCGGCCGATGACGTCGAGACGCTGCGCGCGGCCGGAGGTCTTCCTTTCGAGATAAAACTGCTCTACGGCGCGGGGGATCTGGTGCTCTTCGGGGTCCGGGAGAACGGCGCGCGGACGACTCCCTGAGGATGGCCGGCGTCGATCGAAATCGAAGGAGTGCATCGATGAAGCGACAGCTCGTGTTTCCCCTGATGTTCGGCGCCCTGCTGGTTTGTTCGGGCTGCGGAAACAGGAATCTCGATGGGCCCGGGTTGGTCAAGATCTCGAGCCGTGTCTACGCGATGATCGCAAAAGGGCCGACGGCGCCCGACGGGCTGGGGGCGAACAGCGGTTTCGTCGTGGGGCGCGACGGCGTTCTCGTAATAGACGCGCGGTACACGCCGGCGCTCGCGAACGATCTCGTCGGGGCGATCCGCTCGGTCACGAACGCTCCGATTAAGTATCTGGTCCTCACGCACTACCATCCCGATCACGCCTGGGGCGGCATGGTGTTCAAGGAGCAGGGGGCCGTCATCATGGCGCGCCCGGAGGCGCGCGCGGCGCTCAAGCAGTACTCCCCGGCGTATCTCGAGTACTACAAGGAGCGGAGCAAGGACACCTATGAGATGCTCAAGGACATTCGAATCGCGCTGAGCGATTCCGAGATTGCCGACGGCGAGGAGATAGATCTCGGCGGCGTCAAGGTCGTGCTTCGCTGCCTCGGCCCCGCGCATACGGCGGGCGACTGCGTCGTGATCGTGCCCGGGGACAAGGTGGCGTTTGTAGGCGGCCTTCTGAGCAACGGCTACCATCCCAACCTGGGCGATCCGGGGGCCGACTTCGATAACTGGATCAGGACGCTGGATCGCCTCGACGGCATGAGTCTCGAGCATATCGTCCCGGGGCAGGGGAAGATATGCGGCAGGGAAGCGCTCGAAACCGAGAAGAACTACATCGAAACGATCCGCAGTCAATGCGAGCAGGATATAAGACAAATGGTTCCGCTGGAGAAGGCCGCCTCGTCGATCGTCGTTCCCGGCTCCGAGAGCTATCTGCAGCCCAACATCCTCCCGTTCAACGTGCGGGCCGTCTACCGGCGGGAGATTATGGGCGTCGTGCAGGGCGGCTTTGCGCTGGACCTGCCTCCGGAATTTCAGATAGTGGACGGCGGCGGGAGCGCGGAGCTCGGCTTTACCCTGTGGGCGTCGTCGTCGAAGAACGAATCCATGGAGATCGACGTTCAATGGAAATCGGCCCCTGGCGTCGAGGTGCTCGCCCAGGACGTAGTCGACATGGTGAAACACTACGTCGAGGTGGGCAAGTACGAGATGACCGTAGACGGCTCGAACCGCATCGACGTCGGCGGCGAGAAGACGTTCGCTTCGTACGGCTCCTGGAAGTACAAGAAGAGCTCCGGCATCGGCGGCGAGGGCATCTGGACGTGGGCGCTCCTGAGCCGGGGCGGCAAGATCTATTCGATCAGGCTGTTCGCGGATGCCGGGCTCGACGCGGCGAAAGAAAAGGCGGATATGATCCGCCTGCGGAAGATCGCATCGACGTTTCGAATCACGCCCCGTGCTTCTTGAGCTTGCCGGCGTTGGCGAGCGCGAGCTCCATGATCCGGGTCGCCGGAAAAACTCCGAGGCCGCCCCTGTCGCATTCGCTCTCGCTGAACCCCTGCGCGCCATCCATCCCGCATGTTCTGGAGTTGATCAGAAACGGCACCGGATGCCATGAATGGCTCTTGAGCGCGCACGGCGTCGAATGGTCCCCCGTCACCACGATCACGTCAGGCTTGAGATCGAGAACGGCAGGAAGGCACGCATCGACCTCTTCGATCACCTTCGATTTGCCTTCGAGATTGCCGTCCTCGCCGAACGAATCGGTCTTCTTGATGTGGACGAAGAAGAAGTCGTAGCTCTTTGCGTAGATGGAACGGAGCGTTTCGAACTCCTCCTCGATCGAGAAGCCCGTGTCGATGAGATCCATGCCGCAGAGCTTGGCGACGCCGCGATAAAGTGGATACGCGGCGATGGCCGCCGGTGTGAGCAGTGTCCGTTCCTGGAGCGGCTCGACGTGGGGCATGCGCGAGATGCCGCGCATGAGGACGGTGTTGGCCTTCTTCTCGGCGGCGAGTATCTTGTCGCAGCGCGCGACGAGATCGGCGATGATTTCGGCCGTCCGCCTGGCCCCGGCTGTGCGCGGGACGGGTGGCAGCGCCTTCTTGCCGGTGAGCTGAGGATCGGTTTCCTCGACGTCGGGGGACAGGTCCTTCCCCCGCAGCACGACGCCGAAACGGTACTCGCGCACAGGCATTATGATGATCTTGACGCCGCGTATTTCGCTGATGTCCTTCTGGAGCATGGCGCAGAGGCGGATGCACTCGTCATGGGGAATTCGCCCCGCCCTGCGGTCCGTGAGCACGCCCTGCGAATCGACCGTGGCGAAGTTGCCCCGGATCGCGACGTCGTCATTGCCCAGCGCGAATCCGGTGCCGAGCACTTCGAGCACGCCGCGTCCGACGTCGTTCTCGGGGGCGAGCGGGTCGTATCCGAAGAGGGCGAAATGCGCGGGCCCGCTCCCCGGCGTGACGCCGTAGGAGATCGGCAGGCTCCTCCCGCAGAGCCCGCCGCGGGCGAGCGCGTCGAGATGAGGTTTCTTCGCCGCATCGAGGGCCGTTTTCGGGAAATCCGCGTTCCGGATGTCCCCGAGCCCGTCCATGATGATGAAGACGATCTTCGCGTCGTTACGCCGCAGGAGATGATGCAGCATCGCATGCTCCTTTTCTTGAAATTCCCGCTCGATTCTATCACGCGGCGTCGGGGGGCATGAAGGGATTATTTTTGCGGCCCATCGCCAACGGCTCGCCTTAAATGCACTTGATGCCGGGAAGTATTTCTCTGTAGAATGACAGATCGGTAGGGGGAGAACATGCCGATTGTATATCGCTCGATGCGGCGGACGAGCGCCGCCCCTCTACCGTGTGGAGGCGATCAGACCCGGCGGCGGCGCCGCTCGCCGCTGATCGGTGTGTCAGGCGGACCGGCCCCATCAAAGGAGGAACACGATGGCTGGAAAACGTACCACGCATCGTAGCAGTTCGGGGACGAAGCTCTATGCCGTTCGCGATGCGAAGGGGCGCTTCAAGGATATCCAATCGTACAAGCGCGCGCATGCTCAGGATATGAAGCGGCGCAGCAAGGCCGAGGGGGCCAAGAGGAGCGGCAAGAAATCATAGCCTGGGTTTGAGCCGCGTGATCCTTCGGCTGCAGACGAGGGGGCCAACATATTGAGAACACCTTGGTTCGCCGTGATTCTCCCGGGACTGTTGTTGGCGGCGGCGTTCCCCGCCGCGTCTCGGATCCCGGGTGATACGCAGTCCGCTGATTCTGCGGCGATTCACGCGGCATCGGTGGCCGAAGCGGCACCGGCGCCCCGGACGCTGTATCTCATTCGGCACGGATTCTACGACGAGAACGATAAGCGCGCCCCCGAGGTCGGAAAGGCCTTGTTGCCTCTGGGCGTTGCGCAGGCTCGTCTTGTCGCAAATCGCCTCAGATCGCTTCCCGTTCATTTTTCGGTCATCTATTCGAGCACAATGACCAGGGCGCGCGAGACCGCGCTCGTGATCCACCGGGAGCTCGACGGCGTCGATATGATTGAGTCGAGACTGCTGGCCGAGTGTACTCCGCCGACGTGGCGCGAAGACATCATGGCGGACTGCGATCAGGCGGAGCTCGCGGCGTGCCAGGAGCAACTGGAAGAGGCATTTGCCAGGTTCTTCGTGCCGGCGTCGGGAGAGGCCCGTCACGATATCCTGGTCTGTCACGGCAACGTGATTCGATACTTTGTCACACGCGTGCTCGACGTGGACCCTATGTCCTGGCTGAAAATGTCGATCGGGAATTGCAGCCTCACAGTTGTTCGTGTCAATCCGGATGGGACCATGAAGCTGCTTCTGTTCGGTGACGTTGGACACGTGCCGCCGAATCTTCAAACCGGCCTGGATTCGGTGGAGCGCATCCTGGTAGTTCCTCGGAACTGATCCAGTTTGTTGGACGCGATGACTCAAGCACCACACGCACAAAGCACAATAACGAGGTGAGCCATGACTACACGGATTTCGCCATCGACCAAGGCTGTTGGATTCTGGTCCGCGGTGCTCGCTACGGTGTTCAGCCTCGCGTACGTCGTTGCGCAGCTGGCGGAATGGTTCGGTTGGTTGGGATCCAACGGAGGCCCCGAAAGCGCAAGCACGCCTCTCGGGCTCGGCGTACTCCTGACCCCATCGCTGTTCTTGGGTTCTTCGTTTTTGGCGCTTGTCGTGAGCATTCACCAGCTGGCGTCACCAGATAGAAAAATCTGGAGCCACTTGGCCGTTGCGTTCGGCTCCGCCTACGCGGTCTTGATCAGCATGGTCTATTATGTTCAGCTCACGCTCGTCGCACCGCGGATTGCGCACGGCCAGGTCGAGGGCATTGAGATGTTCCTGTTCGTGCCTTTCAATTCATTTTTGTACTCCGTGGACATTCTCGGTTACAGCTTCATGAGCGTGGCCACTTTCTTTGCCGCACGAGTGTTCACCGGCAAGGGACTCGAGCGAGTCGTGCGCTGCTTCTTGATAGCAAATGGATTGTTGCTCCCGTTTCTTGCGCTGCAAATATACTTCCATCCGCTGATATGGATCGCGGCGCTTTGGGCGGTGACATTTCCCGGATCAACGTGGTCCCTCGCCATCCTTTTTCGACGCGCAGCGACGACGGTAAACGGCTCTGGGCGCTCGACGGAAGGCGCTCAGACGTGAATCAATATGGGCCCATTCGGGAAATGCTACCTCGGAACAATTACACGACCTCATTTGGCCCTCATCGCGCCTCTCGCAGACGATCGGCGGCTCAGATTCGGGTTCATGGCGCTGGTCGCGCATAGAGAGTCCGGAGCGAGGAAGGTGGCTTGAATGGCTATTCGCGTAGTGCGGCTGGGAAGTCCCAGAACGCCATGCGAGGGCCTGCGCTTGGGGACGGTGCGGCGTCCACCGCGCGGCGTGCCCAAGGCCGAGCATGCGTCGCGCGATTTCTACGACGTGTGGCTTCCTGACCTTGCACCTTCAGAAACCTTGCTCAAGCAGGCGCTTCAAGTATCTGATGAGCGGGCGTGGGGCGCCTTCGAGAAGCGATACCGCGCCGAGATGAACCGCCCCGAGGCCAGGCGCCTCCTCGCGCTCCTCGCCGCTCTCTCCCGCCAGACAAATTTCTCGGTGGGCTGTTACTGTGCGGATGAGGCGCGCTGCCACCGGTCGGTGCTCAAGGCGCTGTTGCTGGAACACGGGGCGGACGTTGTCTGACGATGGAGTTGTACGGAATTCCATCGAGGGGGCGAGAAGCGAACACTCGATCAATGGCGGCGAAGATAGCGTTCTTCGCAGTAGGCACCGGCTGCGGTGCAAATATCGCACGTTCCGTGCGCCGCTCCTGATGCCGGTCTCGGGGGGAAAAAGTATATGGTCAAGGCGAAGCGAAGGCTGTTTCTTGAGTTTCTCTCGGTGTTTTGTTGTTTGGCCGTGGTTTTTGTTTCTGTTGCGACGATGACGGGAACGCAGAGCAGAGCACAAGTGCTCGGTCTCATTGCCGGTTCCTTTGGGGCCGGGGCGGGGTTTGTCAGCGCAATAAGGGATTATGCAATTCATCGCCGCTCGGGTTCGCGATGATCATCAGGGATCAGGCCCGGAAGGGAGGGTCGTATGGTTGGTGCGCTTCTGGCCAAGAAGGCATTGGCCGCCGCTTTCGACGCGTTGAACCGCCGCGATCTTGTGAGCTTCATGTCGGTCTGGCGAGAAGACGGTGTGTTCGTCTACCCGGGCGACATACCCGAGAGCGGCGAATTCAAGGGCAAGGCTGCCGTGGAAGGTTGGTTCCGGCGTTTCTTGGAGCAGTTCCCGACGATTCAGTTCGACGTTCGTGATGTCTGTGTGTGCAACATCCTTGACGTTGTGGGAACGAACGTGGGCGCCGTTCACTGGGATATCCGGCTGATCAACCGAGACGGCAGGGAAGGACGCAACAGCGGGGTAACGGTGATCACCGTGGAGCGCGGCAAGGTCGTATTTGCGAAGGACTTCATCTTTGATCTCGGGGACAACTTCCGGCGCAACTGGGGCGCCGTGTGATCCATCCACTCAATAGGCAAACCAAAATGAAAGGCAATCGCGATGAATCAAGAAAGCACGGCGCGCAGTTTGGTCGACCTCGTTGCCTATCAGGAAGCATCCGTTGTAAGCAAGACGTTGATTGAGAAGAAAGCCGGTACAGTGACGCTATTTGCCTTCGCCAAGGGCCAGGGTTTGAGCGAGCACACGGCACCATTTGACGCCATGGTTTGTGTGCTGGATGGAGCGGCGGAGATTGCGATTGACGGCAATCCCGTTACGGTAAGGCAAGGCGAAATGCTTGTCATGCCGGCAAACAAACCTCATGCACTGAAATCAATCGAACGATTCAAGATGATACTAACCAT
>JAQTVX010000112.1 GCA_028706585.1 Candidatus Krumholzibacteriia bacterium
CAGGAGCCGCATGCGATGCACTCCCCGGGGGATTCGTCGTACGGCGTTCCCACCGAGCGAGCCGGGCCGCGGGATTTGAAGCCGATCGCGGAAACACCGACGACCTCGCGGCATACTCGCACGCACTGCCCGCACAAAATGCAGCCCTTGAAATCGACGCCGAAACGGGATCTCTCGATTCCGAGCCCGGCCGCCATCTCCAGGAGCACGCGATGATTCGGATTTCTCGCGAGCAGGAGGTGCATGACCAGCGTGCGCACATTCTTCACGCGCTCCGTGTCCGTCCTGATCTCCAGCCCATCGGACACCTCGGCGATGCACGAGACGACGAGCTTGGAACGCTTCTTCTGCGTGATCTCGACCGTGCACATTCGACAGGCGCCGTAAGGGGAGAGCTCCTCGTTGTTGCACAGGTTCGGGATGAGGATATTCGCATCCTTCGCCGCCTCGAGGATCGTGCACCCCGCGGGGGCCTTGACCGCTCTGCCGTCTATAGTGACCGTGACCATGTCCGCCATATTCGTTCCCTCTCGCCTTGCGCCCGTCGCGCTCCCGGCGCGGTTACTCTATCAGGATCGCATCGAACTTGCAGGCGTCGTAGCAGGCGCCGCACTTGATGCACGTTTCCTTGTTGATCGTGTGAACCTTTTTCTTCTCGCCGTACGCCGCCTTCGTCGGGCACACCCTCGCGCAGGCGGTGCAGCCGGTGCATTTGTCCTTGATTATCGAATAGGTTATTAGAGGCTTGCACACGCCGGCCGGGCATTTCTTGTCGCGTATGTGGGCGACGTACTCGTCGCGGAAGTACTTGATCGTGCTCAGCACCGGATTCGGGGCGGTTCCTCCCAGCGCACAGAGGGATCCGTCGATAATCCCGGAACCGATCCATTCAAGGAGCTCGATATCGCTCTCCTCGCCCTTCCCCTCGGTGATGCGGTCGAGGATGATCCTCATCTGCTTGACGCCCTCCCGGCACGGCGTGCACTTGCCGCACGATTCCTCCTCGAGGAACTTGAGGAAGTACTTGGCGACATCGACCATGCAGCTCCTATCGTCCATGACGATCATGCCGCCCGAACCCATCATCGAGCCCACCTTGGTGAGCTCGTCGAAGTCGACACGCATGTCGAGCATCTGCTCCGGAATGCATCCGCCCGAAGGGCCTCCGGTCTGGATCGCCTTGAACTTGCGTCCCTTGGGAATCCCGCCGCCGATGCCGAACACAATCTCCCGCAACGTGATCCCCATGGGCACCTCGACGAGGCCGGTGTTATTTATCCTGCCGACGAGCGAGAATATCTTCGTGCCCTTGCTGTTTGCCGTGCCGATGCTCGAGAACCAGTCGGAGCCCCTGTTGATGATCAGCGGCACGTTAGCCCATGTCTCGACGTTGTTGAGACAGGTCGGCTTGTCGAAAAGACCGCGATCGGTCGCATGCACGTACTTCTGGCGCGGTTCGCCGACTCGCCCTTCGATCGAAGCGAAAAGGGCCGACGATTCGCCGCAGACGAATGCGCCGCCGCCCCGGTTGATCTTGACGTCGAAGCTGAAACCGGAACCGAGGATGTCCTCGCCGATAATGCCGTACTCACGCGCCCTCTCCAGAGCGAGCGTGATATTGGAGACCGCAAGCGGGTATTCATTGCGAACGTAGATGTAGCCGTTGCTCGAGCCGATCGCATAGGCGCCGATGATCATCCCCTCGAGAACCACATGCGGATTGCCCTCGAGAAGGCTTCTGTCCATGTACGCGCCCGGATCGCCCTCGTCGGCATTGCAAATGACGTATTTCGGCTCGCCCTTCGCCTTGCGCGTCGAATCCCATTTCCAGCCCGTTGGGAAGCCGCCTCCGCCCCTGCCCCGCAGATTCGCCTTGATGATCTCCTGTATTATTCCATCGGGCTTCATTCCGCCGAGCGCCTTTGCGAGCGCCGAATATCCGCCTATCGCGAGGTAATCATCGATGCTCTTCGGATCTATCTGCCCGTTCTGGCCGAAGATGAGGCGCGTTTGCTTCTTGTAGAACGGAACGTCGTGCTCGTTGAGGATCTTCTCGCCGGAGACGGGATCCTTGTAGACGAGACGGTCGATGATCTCATCGTTGAGCACGGTCTTTTCGATGATAACCGCCGCGTCGTCGAGCTTCACGCGCTGGTAGAAGATCTCCTTCGGGTGAATTACGACCAGCGGGCCGCGCTCGCAGAATCCGTGACAGCCGCTCGTCCGAAGATCGACCTTGCCCTGGAGATTCCGTTTCTTGATTTCCGCCCTGAAATTGTCGATGAGCTTCTGGGTGCCGTACGCGAGGCAGCCCGTGCCGGCGCATATGACGATGCATGGCTTCTTGGGGTCGCGCGCCTTCCGGAGCTTCTCCTGGAGACTCGCCAGCTCTTTCATGGATTCAAGCTTATTCATCCGCCTCTACCTTCGCACCGATGCCTTCGAGAACCTTGGCTGTCTTCGCGATCGTCATCTGCCCGTGGTACTCGTCGTTGACGACGAGAATGGGTCCCAGCGCGCACGCACCGAGGCAGTTCACCGTTTCGAGGCTGTACTCCAGATTCTTGGAGGTTTCGCCGGCCTTGAGATCGAGCGTTCGCTCGAGATAGTCCGCGATCTGAGGCGCGCCGCGCACGTGGCATGCGGTGCCCATACAAACGTTGAGACGATACTTGCCCTTCGGGTTGAGGCTGAATGCGCGATAGAAAGTCGCCAAATGATAGATGAGGCTCGGAGGGACCCCGAGGTTCCTGCTCAGCGCGTCAAGCGCCTCGCGCGGGAGATAGTTGAACTCCCTCTGAATATCCTGGAGAATGGGAATGATGAAGCTCTTGTCGCTGCCGTATTTCTCAATGATCGATTTTACTTTTTCTTCCATCGGTGTTTCCTAAACAATCGCCGCTTTCGCCAGGAGCTTGTCGTGCTCCTGATTCACGCGTTTCTGAATCTGCTCGATGAGCTCGGCCGTCAGGTGTCTGAACCTGCCCTGCGGCTTCAAATACTCCTCGACGGGCCGAAGCTCGGGAGTTTCGACGGTTATCTTGTATCTGCCTTTTTCGACCTCGTATAGCGGGAACACTCCCGTCTCCACGGCGAGCCTTCCGATCCAGATCGCCTTCTCGCTCGGAAGCCCCCAACCGGTGGGACACACGGAGAGGATGTGTATGTACGCCGGACCGTCTGCACGGGCTGCCTTCTCCACCTTGCGCATCAGGTCGAATGGATAGCTCGAGCACGCCGTGGCGACGTAGGGGATTGCGTGCGCCACCGCTATCTCCGGCATATTCTTCTTCCAGGTCACCTGGCCGGCCTTGGCCCTGCCGGCCGGCGACGTCGTCGTGGATGCGCCGAAGGGCGTAGCCGACGATCTCTGCACGCCTGTATTCATATAGGCTTCGTTGTCATAGCATACGTAGATGAATCTATGGCCGCGCTCGAAGGCTCCGGAAAGAGCCTGGAGGCCGATGTCGCTGGTGCCGCCGTCGCCGCCCATGCCGAGAAACACCGTGCCCTTGTCGGGGAGCTTTCCCTTGCGAACAAGAGCCTTCATGGCCGACTCGGCGCCGGTTGCGACCGCCGCGGCGTTCTCGAAAGCGACGTGTATCCAGGGAACGTTCCAGTTCGTGAACGGGTACGGCGACGAGATGATCTCCATGCAGCCCGTCGCGCTGGCCACAACCACGTTCGATCCGAGCGTCTTGGCGACGAGCCTGACGGCGAGGGCCTCCGCGCAGCCCTGGCAGGCCCTGTGACCCCTGGCGAAGTATTCGCGCTTGGTCACCAGCCGGGATGCATATACGTTGAGCGATTCCATTATTCCCTGACTCCGTAGAAGATGTAGTCTTCCTGCCTGACGGGTTTGGCGGCTTTCACGAGATCCTCGGTTTTGCCGTGCATCTTCACAAAGTCATCCGCGGTCACGTCGCGGCCCGCGAAGCCGCAGAGGAAACCGGCGACGGATGGCATGTTCTTCTCGCCGTAGAGCGCCGAGCGAATCTCGCTCGAGACGGGGCCGCCTGGCCCTCCGTACGAGATGGCGCGATCTATCACGATGAGCGATTTCACGCCCTTCACGGCCTCGCGAATCTCGTCGAAGGGGAACGGCCGCCAGAGGCGCAGCTTGATCTGCCCGACGGGCTTTCCCTGCTCGCGCAGCCGGTCGATCGCGATGGATGCGGTCTCGCTGAAGCTGCCCATCGTGAGAAAAGCGGTTTCGGCGCCCTCCATCTTGTAGGTTTCGACGCTCGAGTAGCCTCTGCCGACGACCTTCGCCATTTCGTCCCACGCCTTCACGATGTGCGGCTTCGAGTCGAGCAGCGCCTGGTCCTGGCTCTTCTTCGCCTCCGAAAATATGCCTGGCATTCCGAAGGCTCCCATCGTGATGGGCTTGTCGGGATGCAGCCTGTTCACGGGTTTGAATTCGGGCAGATACTTTCTGACCTGTTCCTCTTCCCAATACTCGACCGCCTCGATCACGTGAGTCACGATGAACCCGTCGATATTTATCATAACCGGAAGAGAGACCTTCGGGTCCTCGGCGACGCGATACGCGAACAGAACGTGATCGAAAAGCTCCTGCCCATTGTCCGCGAACACCTGTATCCAACCGCAATCTCGGACCGACATAACGTCGGTGTGGTCGTTCCAGATGCTCAGAGGGCCGGAGAGAGAGCGGTTGGCGAGAATCATGACGATGGGGAGACGCAGGCTGGCCGCGATAAAGACGATCTCGTTCATTAGAGCGAGCCCCTGCGAGCTCGTGCACGTGAAGGTTCGCGCCCCCATCGCGGACGAGCCGCAGCAAACGCTCATCGCGGAGTGCTCGGATTCGACCGGGACGAACTCGGCGTCCAGCTCGCCGTCCGCGACGAGCTCGGCGAGGTGCTCGACTATATGGGTCTGCGGGGTGATGGGGTACGCGGCCACGAGATCGACGTTCGCCATCCTGACCGCATCGGCGGCGGCGATGGAGTTCTCGATTCCGACTCTCTTTCCCATTATTCCGCCTCCTCCACCATCTTGATGCAGCCCGTGATGCATTCCTGGGCGCATATTCCGCAGCCCTTGCAGTAGTAGAGATCGGCATCGAAGTAACCTTCATTGTTCTTGTGGACCGCCGCATCGGGACAAAAGATGTAACAGACGCCGCACTTGATGCATTTCGTATGATCCCAAACGGGCCGGATGGAACGCCAATCGCCGGTGCGATACTGAGCCGCGTTGCCCGGCTCACTCACCGTGCAGCCCGGTTCGATATCCTTCCATCCCAGATCGAATTCCGATTTCGGCACGACGGACGCCTCTTTCGATTTTGAAACAAAAAGTCCCGGGACCCTGCATCCTCCCCGCTGCGGGAGGCCCGTCATCAAAAATTACGGGTAATATAGATTCCCGGCGTCTCTCTTTCAAGCGGAATCCGCGGGGAGCATTGGGCTCCCCGCGGGATGCGCTCAATTGGATCACTGGCGCTCTTTGAGCAGATGATCGACGACCGTCGGATCGGCCAGGGTCGTCGTGTCGCCCACCTCGACACTGCCGGTCGCGATGACCTTGAGAATTCGTCTCATGATCTTTCCGCTTCTGGTCTTCGGAAGAGCATCGGCGAACTGGATCTTGTCCGGTTTCGCTATGGGCCCGATCATCTTGCTGACGTGGTTGCGAAGCTCTTCCTTGAGCTTGTCGCTCTTTTCGAATCCGCCCGTGAGAGTCACGAAGGCGTAGAGTCCTTCGCCCTTGATCTCGTGGGGCATCGGCACAACCGCCGCCTCGGCGACCGCCTCGTGGCTCACCAACGCGCTCTCGACCTCCATCGTCCCGATGCGGTGACCGGAGACGTTGATGACGTCGTCGACACGGCCCATGAGCCAGAAGTAGCCATCCTCATCCTGACGGGCTCCATCGCCGGTGAAATACACGCCCTTGAAGCGGCTGTAGTACGTATCAGCGTAGCGCCTGTCGTCTCCCCATATAGTGCGGAGCTGTCCCGGCCACGGTCTCTTGATAACGAGGTAGCCGCCCTCGTTCCGTTCGCAGGGCTTTCCATCCTCGCGTACGACCTCCGGGAAGATGCCCGGGAACGGAAGGGTCGCGGAACCGGGCTTCAGCGGAAACGCGCCGGGAAGCGGCGTGATCAAAATGCCGCCCGTCTCTGTCTGCCACCACGTGTCGACGATCGGGCAGCGTTCCTTGCCGATGTTCCGGTAATACCACATCCAGGCCTCGGGATTGATCGGCTCGCCCACCGAGCCCAGCAGCCTCAGGCTCGATAGATCGTTCTTCGCCGGCCACTCCTCCCCGTCGCGCGCGATCGCGCGGATCGCGGTGGGAGCCGTATAGAATACGCTCACCTTGTACTTGGCGACGACGTTCCAGAAACGGTCTGGATTCGGGTAGTTCGGAACGCCCTCGAACATTACACTCGTCGCTCCTATGCTCAGAGGCCCGTACACGATGTACGAGTGCCCGGTGATCCAGCCGATGTCGGCGGTGCACCAGTATATGTCCTCGTCCCTGATGTCGAAGATGAGTTTCGTCGTGACGGATACGTAGGTGAGGTAGCCTCCCGTCGTGTGAACCACGCCCTTTGGCTTCCCCGTGGTGCCGCTCGTATAAAGGATGAACGCGATGTCCTCGGCGTCGATCTCGGCGGCGTCGCAATTGTCGTCGGCCTTGGCCATCTCTTCGTGCCACCAGTAGTCCTTGCCCTTGTTCATCGTGACGTCGAGACCGGTGCGCTTCACGACGATGACGTCCTTCACGGTCGGGCACTCTCCGAGGATCGAATCGGCGCCGGTCTTGAGAGGCACGGCCTTGCCGCGGCGGTAGCTCCCGTCGGAGGTGACCAGCATCTTGGCACCCGCGTCGATGATGCGATCCTTGAGGGATTCGGCGCTGAATCCGCCGAAAACGATCGAGTGAATGGCGCCGATGCGCGTGCAGTCCAACATCGATATAGCAAGCTCCGGAATCATCGGGAGGTAGAGATTGACGCGGTCGCCCTTCTTGATCCCGTGCGCCTTGAGCACGTTCGCGAACTTGCAAACCTCGCGATGAAGCTCCTTGTACG
>JAQTVX010000113.1 GCA_028706585.1 Candidatus Krumholzibacteriia bacterium
CGTCCGCCGGGCTCGAGCACGAGCTCATCGCCCTTTCTCACCATTCCACTCCACGCGGTTCCGGTGACGATCGTGCCGATGCCGCTCTTCGTCCACACGCGATCGACCGGCATGCGGAAGAAATCGGCGGCCAGGCGCTCGCCGAGCGCGAGCGCCTGGGTTTTGAGCGTGGCCTTGAGCCCGGCGAGCCCCTCGCCGGTCACGGCAGAAGTTCTGATGATCGGAGAATGCTCGAAAACGCTTCCGGCGACGAGATCCCGTATCTCCCGCTCGACGAGCTCGAGGATCTCCTCGTCGGCGAGATCGGCCTTGGTTATCGCGATCACGGCGCCCTTCACGCCGAGGAGACGGAGCACCTCGAAGTGCTCCTCCGTCTGCGGCATGACCCCTTCATCCGCCGCTACGACGAGAAGCGCGAGATCCACGCCTACCGCCCCGGACACCATCGTCTTGACGAAACGCTCGTGGCCGGGGACGTCCACGATCCCGGCGATGACTCCGTCTCCGAGATCGAGTGGCGCGAACCCGAGCACGATCGAAATCCCGCGCTCCTTCTCTTCCTTGAGCCGGTCCGTGTCACGCCCCGTCAACGCCTTCACGATCTCGGTCTTGCCGTGATCGACGTGTCCCGATGTGCCGATGATGAGGTTACGCACGCGGCATGTTCCTTCGCCGCCCGCACCGGGCGGCCCTTCAATCCCTGGCCCTTCGTATGGCCGCGCCTATCGCGCGCAGCTTTTCCTCGATCCGCTCGTACCCGCGATCAATGTGGTACACGCGGAGAATCGTGGTCTCTCCCGCGGCGGCGAGCCCCGCGAGTATGAGGGCCGAGCTCGCGCGGATATCGGTCGCCATCACGGGCGCGCCCTCGAGCTTTTCAACGCCCGTGATAACCGCGACGTTGCCGTCGCGGGCGATCTTCGCGCCGAACCTGCACAGCTCGGGTACATGCGTGAATCGGTCGGGATACACGCGGTCGACGATCGTGCTCGTTCCCCGCGCTATCGAGAGCACCGCCATGATCTGCGCCTGCATGTCGGTCGCGAATGACGGATAAAACCCCGTTTCGACGTTCGCCGGATTCAGCCGCTCGGGACCGGTCACGGTCATCGAGCCGTCCCCGCAGACGATCCGCGCGCCGCATTCCTCGAGCTTCTCAATGACCGCGCCGAGATGGGACGGCGCGCAGTTCAATATCTCGATGCGACCCCCCGTTATCGCTGCCGCCGCGGCGAACGTGCCGGCCTCGATCCTGTCGGGGATGACGCGATGCTTGTATGCAGCTATGGACGAGACGCCATCGATCGTGATGCGCGAGGTTCCCTCCCCCTCGATCCTCGCGCCCCCGCTTTTGAGTGCCAGCGCCAGCTCCGTGATCTCGGGCTCGCGCGCTGCGTTTTCGATCACGGTGCGTCCCTCGGCGAGAACCGCCGCCATGATGATGTTCACCGTCGCCCCGACGCTCGGAATCGTGAGCGTGATCTCGGCGCCCCGAAGCTTGCCGGCCTTGGCATTGATGTAACCGTGCTCGATCGTGAGCTCGGCGCCGAGGGCGCCCAGACCCTTGAGGTGCAGATCGACCGGGCGCGGCCCCCACGCGCATCCGCCCGGCATCGAGACGCGGGCTTTCCCGAAGCGCGCGACCAGCGGCCCGAACGCATATATCGAAGCCCGCATCGTGCGCACGAGATCATAAGGCGCCTCGAACGAAGTGATCCGCGAGGCGTCCACCTCGAGCCTTCCGCCCTCGAGCGACGAAACCGCCCCGAACCCGGCGAGGAGCTGCATCATCGTGCGCGTGTCCCTGAGATCGGGAACGTTGTCGAGGATGCACGTTCCCCCCGTGAGCATCGAGGCGGCCATGAGCGGCAGCACGGCGTTCTTGGCCCCGCTTACCCGTACGCTCCCCTCGAGCCGGCACGGACCATTGATAATGAATCTATCCACTTGCTTCATCCCCCCGAGTCAGGCGCAAAGGCCGTCACCATTCGTTCAAAGCCATTGTAATCCTTCCGCATGGATGAGCGCACAAGCCCTCCGGCGGCGCAGATTCCCAGCACGGCATCCCCCTGGGCGTGGCCGATCTCGAACGCCGCGATCCCCCCCGGCCCGAGAAGACGCGCCGCATCCCGCACGAGCACGGAATAGAAATCGATCCCGTCCACGCCGCCGTCCAGCGCGGCGCGCGCCTCGTATCGCGACACCTCGGCGTCGAGGCCGTCGATCGCCGCGGTCGGAATGTACGGAGGGTTCGCGACGAGCAAGTCTAACGATCGCTCTCCCTCGATCCTCCCGAGATCGCTCGCGGCGAAAACGTCCATACGATCCGCAACGCCGAGCGCCTCGAAATTCTCCCTCGCGAGCGCCACCGCGTCGGCGGATACGTCGATCGCCCGCCCACTCCAGCCCGGGTGCCGGCGGCAGAGACTGCCCGAAACCACGCCGGCGCCGACACCGAATTCCACGAAAGAGGCCGACGGCAGCGAACCTGCCAGCTCCTCGATCCATTCGACGAGGAGCTCCGTCTCCGGCCTCGGAATGAAAACCCCCTCGCGGACCTTGAACGGGAGCGACATAAACTCGATCTCGCCCAGGATATACTGAAGGGGGTAATGCTTCGCGCGCACCTTGAGATCTTCGCGGTAGGAAGATAGCATGTCGCCGGCCAGCTCTTGGTCAAAGCGGAGGTAAACGTCGAGGCGGGAGCATCCCATGCGCTTCGCGAGAAGGTGCTCGGCGCTGAGCCGTGCCGATTCGACGCCGTGCCGCTGGAGGTAACCCTCCGCGAGCAGCAGCGCCTCCAGCACTTTCATCGTCTTCGCCCCCGCCGAGTGCGGCATCTCACGCCCCTCCCGCGCGGCCGTCGGCCTCCATTTCGCGCTTGAGAAGCTCCTCCCGATGAGCGAGGGCGAGCCCATCGACGACCTCGCCGAGATCGCCGTCCAGAACGCCTCGCAGATTATGCAGGGTAAGAGCGATCCGATGATCCGTGACCCTCCCCTGCGAAAAATTGTAAGTTCGGATCTTGTCGCTCCGGTCTCCGGAGCCGATCATGCCCCGTCGCGCCTCGGCGATCTTCTCCGCCTGAGCGCTCCTCGCCTTCTCCAGGAGACGCGCCATCAGCACCTTGAGAGCCTTCGCGCGATTCTTGTGCTGCGACTTCTCGTCCTGGCACTGGACGACCATGCCCGTGGGGATATGGGTGATCCGGACCGCGGAGTCGGTCGTATTGACCGATTGCCCCCCCGGCCCGCGCGAGCGAAACACGTCGACGCGGAGGTCCTTCGGATCGATATGCAGGTCGACCTCCTCGGCCTCGGGAAGCACGGCCACGGACACGGCCGACGTGTGAATGCGCCCCCCCGCCTCCGTCACCGGCACGCGCTGCACCCTGTGCACTCCGCTCTCGAATTTGAGCTTTCCGTAAGCGTTCTCCCCCGTAACGAGGAAGATGATTTCCTTGTAGCCCCCGATCTCGGTCGGGCTGCTCGAGAGGTTCTCGATCTTCCAGTTCTGCCGCTCGGCGTAGAGCCGATACATCCGGTAGAGATCGGCGGCGAAAAGCGCCGCCTCGTCCCCTCCCGTTCCGGCCCGTATCTCGAACACGGTATTTCGTGAATCATCCGGGTCGCGCGGGAGAAGGGCCAACTTGATCTTCTCCTCCTCGGCCCGCATTTCCTTCTCGAGCTCCGCCATCTCCGAGCGCGCGATCTCCACGAGCTCGTGATCGCTCCCCTCCTCGACGGCCGCGCGGTCCTCGGCATAGCGCCTCTCGTGATCGAGGTACCTGCGGATCGACAGCACCGCCTTCTCCAGCTCGCTGTGCTCGCGGGCGAGCTTGCGGTAGAGATCGCGATTCCTGATGTTTTCCGGCTTGGCCAGCTCCTCTGCGAGCTGATCATAGCGCCTTATGACGTTCTGATACCGGTTGTTCGTCTCCAACGATTCTCCATTCGAGGGCCCGGCGCAAAACGCGTTCGACGGGAGTGGCGCCCGTCCGCGGTTTCATGACGGTACTGTAATTAACGAGAGCCTAGGATTCCACTATTTTGTCGCCCAGGCAGGCGTTGAGGGCGGCGATGGCGACCTCGATCTGGTCGCTCGACGGCTCCTTCGTCGTGAGCTTCTGGAGAAAGAGCCCGGGCCAGACGAAAACCGCCATGTACCGGCGCAAGCCGGGTTTCGCCGAGATCTTCAGCAGCTCGTACGAGACGCCGCCGATGACCGGGATGAAGGCGAAACGGATGAGCTTGTCGCCGATGCTTTGCGGCCTTCCCAGAAACATGAAGATGATGATACTAACGACCACGACTATTAGAAGAAAGCTCGTCGAGCAGCGCGCGTGGAGCGTCGAATAGGCGCGGGTGTTCTCGACGGTCGCCGTTCCCTCCGCCTCGAATGCGGAGATCGTCTTGTGCTCCGCTCCGTGGTACTCGAAGATCCGCCGCATCTCCTTCCAGCGCGTGATTAGCACTATATAAAGGATCAGGAATATGAGGCGGATGACCCCGTCGACGAGGTTGAAAAGCACGCCCTGCGTAAGACCGGTCAATTCCGTGAGAAAGAGCGGCAGGTAGAAGAAAAGCCCGAAGCCGAGCGCAAAGGCCGCCGCGATCGTGATGAAAATACTGAATGACGAAAGCCCCTTGCCGGCGTCTGCCGCCCCCGTCCCCCCGCCCTCCGCGGCGGCCTCCGCCGTCGCCTTCTCGGCCGAGAACGAGAGCGCCCTGATCGCGATGACGAAGGTCTCCACGAACGCGATCGCCCCTCGAATGATCGGAACGTTGAGAGCGCGGAAGCGCCGGGTGAGACTCGTGAAACACTGCTTCTGAAGGACTATTGCGCCGCTCGGCGTCCTCACCGCGGTCGCGATACAGCCCGGGGACCGCATCATCACGCCCTCGATGACGGCCTGACCCCCAACCTGAAGTCGCTTTCTCTCATCCTGTTCGGACATGGACTCCTCGAAGAGCGGAGGCTGAGGATCGTGCGGCAAGCGCTACTTTCCCGCGTCCTTTTCGGTCTTCTTCTTGCGGTAGTCGCCGTACTTGCGCTGGAAACGCTCGACGCGACCGGCCGTATCGATCAGCTTCTGCTTGCCGGTGAAGAAGGGATGGCAGCGGGAGCAGATTTCCACGTGGATATCCTGCGACGTGGAGGATGTTTCGATCACGTTCCCGCAGATGCAGGTGATCTTGGTCTTCTTGTAATCGGGATGGATTTCCTTTTTCATAACCGACTCCCCGTTTGTTTTACTCTCTCTCTCGCCGCGACGGGCGGCGCATCGTCATATTATATCACAGAAAGCCCGCTAAATGTAATAATGCGCATTCGAAAATACAAACGGAATCTTGCTGGAGTGGTCCGCAAGGCCCAGCGCGCCCCGGGCCCGGCCGACTCATGCGTTCATCGACTGAAGGAACTTCGCGTTCGATTTCGTCTTCGACATCTTCTCGAGGAGGAACTCCATGGCCTCGACGACGTTCTTGTCGCTCAAGAACTTGCGCAGGATATAGACCTTGCTGAGAACCTTCTCGGGCAGCAGCAGCTCCTCTTTCCTCGTGCCCGATCGAAAAATGTCGATCGAGGGGAATACGCGCTTGTCGGTGAGACGCCGGTCGAGAACGATCTCGAGGTTCCCAGTTCCCTTGAACTCCTCGAAGATGACCTCGTCCATGCGGCTTCCCGTTTCTATGAGGGCGGTCGCGATGATGGTGAGGCTCCCCTCCTCCTCGGTGTTGCGCGCCGCGCCGAAGAAGCGCTTCGGGCGCTGGAGAGCGTTCGAATCGACGCCGCCGGAGAGAATCTTGCCCGAATGGGGCACCACGGCGTTGTGCGCCCGCGCGAGGCGCGTGAGGCTGTCGAGGAGAATGACGACGTCCTTGCCGTGCTCGACGAGGCGCTTTGCCTTCTCGATGACCATATCGGCCACCTGAACATGCCGGTCGGCCGGCTCGTCGAACGTCGAGCTGATCACTTCGCCTTTCACCGAGCGTTCCATGTCGGTGACCTCTTCGGGACGCTCGTCGATCAGGAGCACGATCAGGTAGATCTCGGGGTGATTCGCCGTGATCGAGTTCGCTATCTTCTGCAGAAGAATCGTCTTTCCCGTTCGAGGGGGCGCGACGATGAGGCCGCGCTGCCCCTTGCCTATCGGCGTCAGAAGGTTCATCAGGCGCGTCGAAAGATCATCCGGATTGTTTTCGATGTTGATGATCTCGTTCGGGTAGAGCGGGGTGAGGTTGTCGAATAGAGTCTTTTTCTTGGTCTCCTCGGGATGCTCGCCGTCGACCATCTCCACCTTGAGCAGGGCGAAGTAACGCTCCGATTCCTTGGGGGCGCGGACCTGCCCGGAGACGGTATCTCCGGTCCGCAGATCGAACTTCTTGATCTGCGAAGGCGAGACGTAGATATCATCCGGACCCGGCAGGTAGTTGTAGTTCGCCGAACGGAGAAATCCGTACCCCTCCGGCAGCACCTGAAGCACTCCTTCGGCGAATATGAGGCCGTTCTGCTGCGCCTGGGCCTCGAGTATCTTGAATATGATCTCCTGCTTCCGGAGGCTCGACAGCCCCTCGATATTGAGCGTCGAAGCGACGTCGATGAGCTCCTCGATCTTCTTGGATTTTAGTTCCGCAATGTCCATCACGACCAGACCACTCCTTTGTCAATGATTGGAACGGGCCAGATTCTCGAACAAGGATAACATCGAACTGGCTTGGCTTTGACCTGGGTATTCTAAAAGGATCCCGCCTAGGGGTATGCCCTTCCTCAAACGCACCGGAGAAGAATGAATAGTATCGGATGATTAATGTCTTCAGGCTGTTCCAATATAGCTGAATTCTTCTCCATCTGTCAAGGATTATGGGATCTGCGTACCGATTATCATCTATCGCAAAAACCGTTCCAAAGCCATATCGAGCGAGCTGCGAGGGAGGGGCCGGGCCGAGGGGCCCGGCCTTCTCTGGCCAAACGCTACTGCAGTTCCTGGAACTTCTGGGCTGCCTCTTCGGCTTTGAGCTTCATGCCTTTCTTGCTGTATGAGAGGCTCAGAAT
>JAQTVX010000114.1 GCA_028706585.1 Candidatus Krumholzibacteriia bacterium
GAAGGAGACCACTTTTTTATTTGAAAAATTTCCGGATTTCTAGTATAAGTCGGTCAATGACACAAAGGAGGTCAGGATGAACATTTACGTGGGCAATCTCTCCTACGATATGACCGAGGAGGATTTGCGCAAGGAATTCGAAGCCTTCGGAAAGGTTGATTCGGTGAATATCATAAAAGATAAATTCACTGATAGATCGAGAGGTTTCGCGTTCGTCGAAATGTCCGGCAGTGAAGAAGGTAAGGCCGCAATCGCCGCTATCAATGGCAAGGACGTCAAGGGCAGAGCGCTCAACGTGAGCGAAGCTCGTCCGCGCGCCGAGGGCCGCAGAAGCGGTGGCGGCGGCGGTGGCGGCGAGAGACGCGGCGGCGGCGGTGGCGGCGGCCGACGCGATCGTGGCGATCGCTGGTAGCATCGAGACGTCTGTATGGAGCGGGTCATAACGCCCGCATCCGAATCAGTGCCCGTGAATCTCCTCAGGGAAGGTGCGGGGAACTGATACATCGATAAGCGAATATGCGCGCCGGGGATGTCTTTGCGCAAAAGCTCTCCGGCGCGTTTTTTGAGGAGGCCCGAGTGAAATCCGATCGGTTGATTTCGATCGTTTGGATCCTGATTCTTGCCGCCGCCGTTGCAGCGCTCGTGGCGCCGGGGACGCGGGGGCGGTTCATCGAGCTGACGCGGAGCCACCCATATCTCATGGGAATGATCAAGGTCGGGCTCCTCGGCACGATGGGGGAACTGCTGGGGGGCAAGATCGTCTCCGGGCGTTGGCGCCTCAGGGGGATCGGGCTCTGGCAGCGCGCGCTGGTGTGGGCGTTTCTCGGGATTGTTTTCACTGCGGTGTTTCCGCTCTTCTCGTACGGCTCCGACGGGCTCATCGCGCAGGGGCTAGTCCCTGGCGCCGGTTCACGCCTCGTCGCCGCGTTCTGGAAATCACTTTTCATGAACATCATTTTCGCATTTCCCATGATGGTCTTTCATCGCTTCGCCGACACGTTGATCGGAAAGGGCGCCCTGCTCTCGCGCTGGCCGGTGGTCGCGACATTCACCGGCATCGATTGGAGGAATATGTTCTCGATCGTGGCGCCGTCCTGCATATGGTTCTGGATTCCCGCGCAGACGGTGACGTATCTCCTTCCGGGCGAGTTTCGGGTCATGAGTGCCGCTTTTCTCGCCATCGTGCTTGGTTTCATCCTGGGGATGGCGAAGAGGCTTTCGATGAAGAAAGCTGAGGTCGCATGATGGAACGGCGGTCCGGCATGCGGAATCTCGAGGGCGAAGGGACGGTGGACAATGGGCGGTAGTACCGGGCTCGGTCACGAGCTTTTCGTCTGGGTCCTCATTCCGGCGCTCATCTTTGTCGCCCGCATCTGCGACTGCTCGATCGGGACGATGCGGATAATATTCATCCAGAGGGGAAACCGGCTGATCGCCCCGATTCTCGGTTTCTTCGAGGTGCTCATCTGGCTTCTCGCGATACGCCAGATCATGATGAATCTCACGAATTCCTTCTACTATGTCGCGTATGGAGGGGGATTCGCGACTGGGACGTTCGTCGGGATGTACATCGAGGAGCGGCTCGCCATGGGGACGATGCTGATCCGCATCGTGACGAGCCAAGAGGCTTCGGGGCTCATCGATTACCTCAAGAGCGAGGATTACGGGGTCACAAGCGTCGACGCGCAGGGCGCGCGCGGAGATGTGAACCTCATCTACACGATCATCAAGCGCAGCGACCTCGACCACGTCGTTGAAATAATCAATCGCTTCAACCCCCGTGCCTTCTATACAATCGAGGACGTTCGCTTCGCCCGCGAGGGTGTTTTCCCGGAGAGCACGCCGTCGCGGATGAAAAGCTACATGAGCATGCTCAGGTTCTGGCGAAAGGGCAAGTAGGCCGAATAACGTTTCGAGGAGCGCTCGTGGAGAGACGTGAATCGTTCATCGTCGGAGTATTCATCGCGATCCTCGTGCCCGTGTGCCTGTTCTTCGCGTCATGGTGGTTGAGCATAGCGGTCGTGCCGGAGCGGTACATTTTCATCTGCGCCTTCGGCGGTCTCGGGCTCGGCGTTCTGCTCGATGCTTTCTTCCTCGCCGGATGGACCGCTCGCGCGTACAAGTTCGGCCTTCCGACTCTCGCAATTATCTATATCTATGTCTCTGTTATCACGTACGCTGTATTCATGGGCGTGCCCGTGTTCAATCTCCTACCGGGGGCCGTCGCCGGCCTCTACATCGGGAGGAGACTGCGACATGATGGGGTGACCGGCGATGCGGCGGCGAGGACGATCAGGGGCATCGGTCTTTTCGCCGCCGGCGTTATCGCCTGCGCGGCGGCATCTTCTGCATTTATTGCGCTGCGGGATCCCTACACGGGAATGGATATCGGGCGCATGCTCCATATGAGATTCTCCGTTACTCGTTCCATGCTCGTCGGTCTCATCGCGGTTGGGGGGCCTGCGCTCGTCGCGTGTCAGTACTGGCTCGCAGCGGGAATCGCCCGGTTCGCGTACGGAAGGTAGCGTGATGTCGAAACGGCTGCACGGCGCGGAATTCACGATCGACTCCACCACGGGGCTGCCCGGAGCGGAGGCCGCCCGAAGGCTCGCGAAGGAAGGTTTCAACGAGCTCCCCTCGGCGTCGCGCCGCACCATTTTCTCAATCGCGTTCGCGGTCATTCGTGAGCCCATGTTCCTGCTTCTCGTTGCATGCGGAGCCATTTACTTTGTGCTCGGCCAGGCGCGGGAGGGGTTCATGCTCCTCAGTTTCGTCTTCGTCGTCATGGCGATCACATTTTACCAGGAGCGCAAGACGGAGCGGGCGATCGAGGCGTTGAAGAACATGTCGAGCCCGCGCGCCCTCGTCATTCGGGATGGCGTGGAAAGGCGCATAGCGGGCCGCGAGGTGGTTCGCGGAGACATTATCGTTCTCGCCGAGGGGGACCGCGTTCCGGCGGACGGCGTTCTCCTGTGGCATGGCAACCTCTCGACCGACGAGAGCATGCTCACGGGGGAGTCTCTCGCCGTGAGCAAGTGCTCGTGGGACGGCGTCGCGGAGATGGGGCGCCCCGGCGGCGACGGCCTCCCGTTCGTATATTCGGGGACGATGGTCGTGCGGGGGCAGGGGATCGCCGAGGTGAAGGCGATCGGCATCCATACCGAGATGGGGAAGATCGGCAGGGCGCTCGAAGGCGTGAAGAGCGAGGACACGCTTCTCCAGAGGGAGACGAGGCGGATCGTCCGCAATTTCGCGATCACTGGGCTGATTCTCTGCGCCCTCGTCGTCGTCACGTATGGGATGACCCGCGGGAACTGGCTCCAGGGATTTCTCGCCGGGGTCACGCTCGCCATGGCGATTCTGCCGGAAGAGTTCCCCGTGGTGCTCACGATCTTTCTAGCGCTAGGCGCCTGGCACCTGTCTCAGAAACGCGTTCTCACCCGCCACATGCCCGTGATCGAGACCCTCGGTTCGGCGACCGTTCTATGCGTCGACAAGACGGGGACCCTCACGATGAACCAGATGTCGGTGAGCGAGCTCTTCGCCCGCGGAGAATCCTACGACGTGCATTACCGGCAAGGTGGGGCGCTTCCGGAGACCTTCCACGAGATCGTCGAGTTCTCCATCCTCGCGAGCCAGCGTGATCCCTTCGATCCGATGGAAAAGGCGTTCAAGCAGTTCGGCGACTATTACCTCGCGCACACCGAGCACCTGCATGACGATTGGGCGCTCGTGCACGAGTATTCGATATCGGAGAAGCTGCTCTCGATATCGCGCGTCTGGAAATCCCCCCCCGGGGACGAGTTCGTTATCGCTGCGAAGGGAGCTCCCGAGGTCATCGCGGATCTATGCCACTTCGATGAGCCAGAGACGCGGGAGCTAACGGCCCGCGTTGCGCACATGGCGGATAAGGGCCTGCGCGTCCTGGGCGTAGCGAAGGCGTACTTCAGGCAGGAGGAACTTCCAGACGCCCAGCACGATTTTCCGTTCGAGTTTCTCGGGCTCGTGGGGCTCGCCGATCCGGTCCGGCCCGAGATTGCCGATTCAATACAGGAATGTCACGATGCCGGCGTCCGCGTCGTCATGGTCACGGGAGACTATTCCGGCACGGCGCGCAACATCGCCCATCAGGCGGGACTCGCCTCGGCGGACGGGGTCATCACCGGCGCCGAGCTCGAGAGCATGGATCGAAACGATCTCGAGCGGCACGTGATGAATACGAACATCTTCGCCCGCGTCATGCCCGAGCAGAAGCTCACCCTTGTGAACGCGCTCAAGGCGAACGGGGAGATAGTCGTAATGACGGGAGACGGGGTGAACGATGCGCCCGCGCTGAGGGCGGCGCACATCGGGATAGCCATGGGCGCGAGAGGCACCGACGTCGCGCGCGAGGCGTCATCCCTTGTGCTTCTCGACGACGATTTTTCGTCCATCGTCAAGGCCGTGCGCATGGGGCGGAAGATCTTCGACAATCTCAGGAAGGCCATGGCCTACATCCTCGCGGTGCACGTTCCGATCGCGGGACTCTCTCTCGTCCCGGTGCTTTTCGGGTGGCCCCTCGTGCTTTTGCCGGTCCACGTCGTATTCATGGAGCTCATCATCGATCCAGCCTGCTCGATCGTCTTCGAGGCGGAGGCGGAGGAGAAGGACATCATGCGGAGGCCCCCGCGCAACGCCGAGGCGCCTCTCTTTGGCAGGCGCACCGTGCTCCTGAGTCTGCTCCAGGGCCTGAGCGTGCTCGCGATCGTGCTTGCGGTGTTTGCGATCGCTCGTTCCATAGGTCACGACGAGAACCAGGCTCGGGCTCTGACCTTCACGACGCTCGTAATCGCGAACCTCGGGCTCATCTTCACCAATCGCTCCTGGTCGCGGACGATCGTCGATACGCTCCGCTCGCCGAATACCGCATTGTGGTGGTCCACCGGCGGCGCGCTCGCCTTCCTGGGGTGCGTGCTGTACGTTCCCTTCCTGAAGAGTCTCTTCCGGTTTGCGACGCTGCACGTCAACGATCTCCTGATATGCTTCGCCGCGGGTCTGGTGAGCATCGCGTGGTTCGAAGCGCTCAAGATGATCAAGGGCAAGCACGGAAAGGCGCTGATGCAGGAATCGCCGCGCGGTTGATATGCCGGAATACTATAGCAAGATCCTGTCGGCGAGGCGTCTCGAGCGCGTTTACGAGATCGCTCCGCCGCGCGTGCGACGGTACCTGAACGCTGAGGTCGATTACGTGCTTTCCCGCGCCGGGGCGGGGGATTCGGTCCTCGAGCTCGGGTGCGGGTACGGCAGGGTTCTCGATCCGCTCGCCCGAAAGGCGAAGCGCGTTTTCGGGATCGACACGTCCTTCGACAGCCTCGCGTGCGCTCAGGCGTCGCTGGCGCACTTCCCGCATTGTCATCTCGTTCAGATGGACGCGATGCGCCTCGGCTTCAGGGACGGGGTGTTCGATTGCACGGTCTGCATCCAGAACGGGATATCCGCGTTCCACGTTGATGCGCGCTCGCTCTTCCGTGAGAGCGTCCGAGCTACGAAGGAGGGTGGGCTTGTCCTCTTTTCCAGCTATACCGAGGCGTTCTGGGAACACAGGCTGGAGTGGTTCGAGCTCCAGGCGAAGGAGGGCCTCATCGGGCCGATCGACCACGCAAGAACGCGCGACGGCGCGATCGTGTGCGAGGACGGATTCACGGCGACGACGACGAGTGCGGGACAGTTCATGGATATCGCCCGGGATCTCCGCTTGAACGCACGCGTTTTCGAGGTTGATTCGTCGAGCGTCTTCTGCGAGATCGTGGCCGGCGCCGTTCATTCATTCAAGAAAGGACATGCTTCATGAAATCGGAACTTCCCGATCTCGCGCTGAAGGCGCTCGAGGCGCTGATCGACGGCAACGAGCGTTTCAAGGCGGGAGCGAGCACTCAAGCGCGGCAAGATCCCGCCCGGCGCTCGGAGGTTGCGGAGGGCCAGCATCCCCGTGCGGCGATCGTTGGATGCTCGGATTCCCGCGTTGCCCCCGAGATCGTATTCGATCAGGGGCTCGGCGACGTTTTCGTCGTTCGCACGGCCGGAAATCTCGTCGATCAACTTGGCGTCGAAAGCCTCGAGTATGCCGCCGCTCACCTCGGTGTGCCCCTCATCGTCGTCATGGGGCATTCGCGCTGCGGAGCGGTCGAAGCCGCAGCTCGCGGGACGCACGGACGCCCATCCGCGATTCAATCGGCTCTCGCGCCGTCGCTCGAGGCGGCGAAAGGGCGAACGCGCAACCGTTTGGACGCAGCCGCGCGGGAAAACGCGAGGATGATCGCGGCGGCTCTAGAATCGCGCGAGGGGGTTCTCAAGGGGCTCGTCGATGAGGGGAGTCTGCACATCCTGGGGGCGTTCTATGACATCGAGCGCGGCACCGTGGAATTCTTCTCGCACGGGGATTCTCTCGGGGCGATCAGCGAACAAGCGTGAGCCTCGTCGTGGCCGTATAAACTCCGGTTTTCAACCTGCAGAAGTAGACGGAGCTCGCGACCTGCCTTCCGCCGTTATCCCTGCCGTCCCATGATGCGGTGTGGCGGCCTTTCTCGCACGTTCCGCTGACGAGAGTGCGCACGAGCCTTCCGGCAACGTCGAAGATCTTGATCTCGACGACGCCCCGCTGGGCCAGCTCGAAGGGGATGAGGGTGTGAGGATTGAACGGATTCGGATACGCAGCTTCGAGCCGGGTCACGTACGGATCGACGGGAGTATCACCCGTTCCGGTGTCGGTCGGGATGTCGGTTGTGACGGAGATGTCGTCGATGTACCATCCCTCGTATCCGTACTGCTCGTCGCTAGCGAAATGGAACCGAATGAGCGTTGGGCCGCTGTACGCGGAGAGATTGAACGTCGTCATCTTCCAGTCGAAGGTGCCCGAGAAGCAGCGCTGGTAAGCGTCCAGAAATATGGTGTTGTAGGCGCTCGCACGCGATGGGTAGGCCACTGTCGGGGTTATGATCTTCCAGGTGCCGCCGCCGTCCTGCGAGATCTCCACGA
>JAQTVX010000115.1 GCA_028706585.1 Candidatus Krumholzibacteriia bacterium
CTCGATGATCGTAAGCTGCTTCCTGACCGGGGTTTTGCTCAACTTCAGCGTGCGTTTCTATGAATACTAGGAGGTCCGTGTGCATCCCATATTGATCGAAATCGGGAGACTCAAAATCTATTCGTACGGCTTCATGCTGGCATTGAGCTTCTGGATCGGAATTCTCATCGCAGCCAAGCGCGCCGGGCGGCGAGGCATCAAGCAGGATCACGTATACGACATGAGCATCATCCTCATCCTCGCCGCGGTGATAGGATCGCGGGCGCTGTACATCCTCACGCACCGCAGCGATTATCACCGTCTCCTCGACATTATCGCCTTGTGGCAGGGGGGAGCCACGTTCTACGGAGGATTCGCCCTCGCGCTCGCGGGAGCAATCATCTACATTCGCAGGAAGAAGCTGCCCTTCTTCCTCGTGGCCGACGTCTGCGCCCCATCGATCGCGCTCGGGATGTTCTTCACGAGGATCGGCTGTTTTATGAGCGGGTGCTGTTTCGGACATCCGACCGGTCTTCCGATCGGTGTCGTTTTCCCGCCACACTCCCCGGCAGGATACTATTGTCCCGGCGTGCCGGTGCATCCCACGCAGCTCTATGACGGGTTTCTGGGGCTCATCATTGCGGGGATACTCCTATTGATCGAAAGGAAGAGTCCGTTCACCGGTTTTACGTTCGGTCTCTTGTGCATTCTGTACGGGGCGGATCGCTTCGCGGTTGATTCTCTGAGGTACTATGATGCCTCGTCCCGCATCGATGGCGGCATGGCGGTGAGCCAGCTCACGAGCTTGTGCCTCGTCGCGGCCGGCGTTGTTATTCTAACGGTGCTTTGGGCGCGAAAGCGCTCGGCGATGAGGACTGGAGGCTGAGAGCCGGATTTGGTGGGTGGTGGTGTGCGGGGGTTTATTTCCTTCCTCGTCGACGCGCTCGTTCCTCGTTCGTGTCTGGCGTGCGGCCGCCAGCTCAACTCGGCAGAGACAGGCGTGGAATTTCGTCTGCCGGCCGGCTCGTTTCCCGGATTAGCCGAGTTTCTAGCTGCCGACCTCGCCTTTGAGCTCGGGGCCGGCATTTCCGTGCCGGCGAGCGTTTTATGCCTCTCCTGCTGGATGCGGCTCGAACCCGCCGACTCCATGGGTCGGCTCGAGCGTTCCGGAGCCGCAGGAGAGACGGTGCCGCTCATCGCGCCGTTTTTCACAAATGACGAGCTTCTTGAACTCGTGCGCTTTCTCAAGTATTCGGGGGGAAGAAGCGCGGTTCCGGCGCTAGGGTGGTGGATGGCCAAGGCTCTCGGGGACTACCTCGAGAGCCTTCCGGCTCATGCTTCGGCTGCGCCGTTGCTCGTACCGGTTCCGCTCCATCCATCGCGGGAGAAATCGCGCGGCTACAACCAGGCGTTCCTTCTCGCGCGGGAGGTCGCGGCAAGGCTCGGGATCAGCGTCGAATCCCGAATGTTCTGCAGGATCAGGAACACGAAAAGCCAATCGAAACTCGATGATAGTGAGCGGACCACGAACGTGGCGGGCGCCTTCGGCCTTCTGCGCGAGGACCTCGCCCGCACCAGGAATATCATTCTGGTGGATGACCTGGTGACGACCGGAGGAACGGCGCTCGCCTGCATTGCCGCTCTCGAAAAGGCTCCCATTGCCTCCATTGCCGTGCTCTCGGCCGGGCGCGTGAGAGCGCCCTGCCGCTTCAGCGGCGTTTGAGGCACAGGGGCCTTTCCGATCTCGCTTTCGGCCCCATCTGCACCTTGACAGAGGCGGTTCGAATATGTGAGTATTGCTCTGCTTCGGCGAGCGGGATAGAAGTAACAAGGGAGGAGAAAGTGTTAGCCACCAACAAGGAGCTTCTAGGAGCGGCGCGAAAGGGCGCCTACGCCGTGGGAGCTTTCAATATCAACAATATGGAATTTCTGCAGGCGATAACCGGCGCCGCCGAGGAGCTCGCAAGCCCCGCCATCATCGCAATCTCCGAGGGAGCAATCAAGTATGCTGGCTTCCGCAATATCGTTCAGATGGTGAGGTTGGCGGCGGAGGAGAAGAAGGTCCCCATCTCCCTGCACCTCGATCATGGAAAGGACATGGACGTGATCACGACGTGCATCGAGGGAGGATTCACATCGGTCATGATCGACGGCTCGGCTCTCCCGTTCGAGGAAAACGTCGCGGTGACGTCGAAAGTCGTAAAGCTGGCCCGGCCGAAGGGCGTTTCCGTGGAGGGCGAGCTCGGCAAGCTCGCTGGTATCGAGGACAACGTTTCCGTCGCCGCGCGTGATGCGATGCTCACGGATCCGGCGCAGGCCGCTGAATTCGCGGAGCGCACCGGGATCGATGCGCTCGCGATCGCAGTCGGCACCTCGCATGGCGCGTACAAGTTCAAGGGAGAGGTAAACCTGGCGCTCGATCGCATCAGCGAGATCGCCTCGCGCGTGCCGACGCTCCTCGTGCTCCATGGCGCCTCGGGCGTCAAACAGGAAAATGTCGAGCTCGCGAACAAATACGGCGCCTCTATCAAAGGAGCCAAGGGTGTTCCCGATGCGGCGATCGTCGAGGCGATACGCCGCGGCATCAGTAAGGTGAATATTGACACCGACATGCGCATCGCATTCACTGCGTACGTTCGCAAGGCGCTGGCCGATAAACCAGACGAGATCGATCCCCGCAAGATCCTCGGTCCGGCGAGGAACGCGATAGCCGAGGTCGTGCGCGAGAAGATAAGGCTCTTTGGCAGCGAAGGAAAAGCTAGGTAGCGGATAGGCGGCAACAAGGAGGAGAAAGCGATGGCGATAAAGGTTGCCATTAACGGTTTCGGGAGAATCGGTCGTCTCGTCTTCCGCGAGGCGATCAGGGACGGGGATTTCGAAGTCGTGGCCGTGAATGATCTCACGGACGCGGCGACGCTCGCGCACCTCGTCAAGTACGATTCGGTGCACGGGAAGTTCAAGGGCACCATATCGGTGAAGGACGACAAGCACATCGTCGCCGACGGCCGTTCGGTCGAAGTCCTCGCGGAGAAGAATCCGGCGGCGCTTCCATGGAAGAAGCTCGGCGTCGATGTCGTCATCGAAGCGACGGGCAAATTCCGCAAGCGCAAGGATGCCTCGCTCCACATGGAGGCGGGCGCCCGGAAGGTCATCATCTCGGCGCCGTCCCCCGATCCCGATATCATGATCGTGATGGGCGTAAACGACCGTCTCTACGACAACAGCAAGCATCATATCATTTCGACCGCCTCTTGCACGACGAACTGCATCGCGCCGATCGCGAAGATACTCCAGGAATCATTCGGCATCGCGAACGGCTTTATGACCACGATCCACGCTTATACGAACGATCAGGTCATTCTGGATTTCCCGCACAAGGATCTGCGGAGAGCCCGTTCGGCGGCGATGTCCATGATCCCGACGACGACGGGCGCGGCTTCCGCCGTCGGTAAGGTGATGCCTGAGCTCAAGGGAAAGCTCGACGGCGTCTCCGTGCGCGTTCCCGTGGCGGACGGCTCGCTCGTCGACCTGGTTGTGACGCTCGAGAAGGATACATCCGTCGAAGCGCTCAACGAATCTGTGAAAAAGGCAGCCTCGGGTCCGATGAAGGGCATAGTCGAGTACTGCGAGGATCCGATCGTGTCGGTCGACGTCATCGGCAATCCGAACTCATCGATATTCGACGCGCTGTCTACCATGGGCATCACGCCGAGGGTTTTCAAGGTGTTCTCGTGGTATGACAACGAGTACGGCTATTCGAAGAGAATGATCGACATGATGAAACATATCGCTCGATAGCCGCATCCGGCGTGCTCACCCCTGAGGAGGAGAAGGTAGTGAGGAAAAAGACTTTGCGGGACGTGAATCTCAAAGGGCGCAAGGTGCTGATGCGCGTGGATTTCAATGTGCCGCTCTCCAAGGAAGGGAGCATCACCGACGACACGCGCGTGCGTTCATCCATTCCCAGCATCGACTACATTGCCGCGCAGGGAGCCTCCTGCGTTCTCATGTCGCATCTCGGACGGCCCAAGGGGAAAAAGGACAAGGCATACTCGCTGCGGCCGGTTGCCGACCTTCTCGGCGACCTCGTGAAGCATCCTGTGCGGTTCGTCGGGGACTGCATAGGTCCGGATGTCGAGAAGTCCGTCTCTGCGCTTCGCCCCGGCGAGATTCTGCTTCTCGAGAACGTCCGATTCTATTCCGAAGAGGAGGCGAACGATCCCGAATTCGCCAAGAAGCTCTCGAAGTTCGGCGACATCTACTCCAACGACGCGTTCGGAACGGCGCACAGGGCGCATGCCTCCACGGTCGGCGTGACGCAGTACTTCAATGACAGGGTGGCGGGCTTTCTCATGGAGAAGGAAATCGAGGCGCTCGAGGGGCTCCTCATCGATCCCGCCAGACCGTTCATCGCGATTATGGGAGGCGCCAGGGTTTCGGGTAAGCTGGAGCTCATCAAGAATCTCCTCAACCGTGTAGACTGCATCCTCATCGGGGGCGGCATGGCGTTCACGTTCTTCAAGGCGGTAGGCCTCGAAGTTGGAAAATCGCTCGTCGACGACGCCCTGGTTCCCCTGTGTCGCGAGGTAATGGATGAAGCGGGTCGGGGGGAGGGGAAGCGGATATTCCTTCCTGTCGATTGCATCGTCGCGAAGGAGATCAGCGCGGCCTCCGAGAGCAAGCTTGTCTCGACGGGGGACATCCCCGAAGACTGGGCCGGCGTCGACATCGGGGACAAAACGGTCGACCTCTTCAGGGAGAAACTCGCCGGCGCCAAGACCGTGTTCTGGAACGGTCCCATGGGTGTCTTCGAAATGCCGAAGTTCGCGGGAGGAACGAAGAAGATCGCGAAGATCATGGCCGAAATAACGAAGAAAGGGACCAACACGGTCATCGGCGGAGGAGATTCGGTCGCTGCGCTGAACCAGCTCGGGCTCGCCGCCAAGATCAGCCACGTCTCGACGGGAGGCGGCGCATCCCTCGAGCTCCTCGAGGGGAAGAAGCTTCCCGGGGTAGAGGCGCTGAGCGACAAATGAGAAGAAAGATCATCGCCGGCAATTGGAAAATGAACAAAGACCACCGGGAGGGAGCCATCCTGGCCAAGGAGATCGCCGATGGCTTCGCCGCCTCCAGGTCCAGTTGTGAGGTTGTGCTCTTCCCTCCCTTCACTACCCTTCCGGCCGTCATGGAGGCGATACGGGGCTCCGCCGTGAGAGCTGGCGCGCAGGACATCTATTGCGAGGACGAGGGGGCTTTTACGGGGGAGATCTCGGGCAGGATGATCCGGGCCCTCGGCTGCACGCACGTGCTCGTGGGGCATTCCGAGCGGCGGCACGTCATCGGCGAGGGTGGAGAGCTTCTCGCCCGGAAGCTCCGTGCTTCGCTCCGCAACGGACTGAAGCCCGTATTCTGCGTCGGCGAGCTCCTCGAGGATCGCGAAGCCGCTCGCGCCTTCGAGGTTGTCACGGCTCAGGTCCGCGAATGTTGCGAGGGATTGGAGGCGGAGGAGTTTTCCAGGGTTGTCCTCGCCTACGAACCGGTTTGGGCGATCGGCACCGGGAAAACGGCGACGACCCGGGACGCCTCCGATATGCACGGGATCATACGAATGCTGGTGAAGGAGCTGTTCGGCACCGCGGCGGCCGAGCGCGTTCCCATTCTGTACGGCGGAAGCGTTAAGCCCGAAAGCGCGCCGGATCTCCTCGGGGACGCGGAGATCGACGGTCTCCTTGTGGGGGGCGCCTCGCTCAAGTCGAAGTCTTTTCTCGACATTATCCCGCGATAAATCATTTGACTGAGGCGAGCATTTTCATTAAACTATTATCTTCGAAAGGGTTGGTGATAGAATGGGAATGCTTTTCACTATAATCTTGGTTGTGCATATCCTTGGCTGTGTTTTGCTTACCGTCGTGGTTCTCATGCAATCCAGCAGGGGCGGAGCCCTATCGGCGGCATTCGGCGGCAGCAGCGGACAGATATTCGGCGGGCGTGAAACCGCCACGTTCCTCAGCAAGGCGACCCAGTACCTTGCGATCCTGTTTTTCCTGACTTCCCTGTCGCTGGCGTTCCTCTCGACCGGGAGGGGCGCCGCGAGGTCATCGAGTGCGCTCAGAAGGGCGGCGTCGCAGCAGGCTGGAACGATCGTTCCCGAGGAACAGAAGAATATCCAGGACGTTCTCGGCAATGTGCCGCAGCCCGGCCAGAGCGCAGAGCAGGGTGCAGCTCAGGGGACACCACAAGAAGGCGCCAAAGAACCGAAATCGGGCGGCAAATAGCGCGTTATCTCGCGGATGGAGCTTGTGCCGGGGTGGTGGAATTGGCAGACACGCTACTTTGAGGGGGTAGTGGGGTGACCCGTGCGGGTTCAAATCCCGCCCCCGGCATTTGAAAAACGAGGGGCTTTCGCGGGCCCCCATTTTTTATCGTCCGTTTTTCTCTCGAACGCGATTTGGAGGTCGAGACAGCGGCCATGGTTCAGTTCATCGAATCGCAAAGCGCCGTGCTCATTATCGTGAGCTTGTGCCTGTCTATCGCCTCGATCGTGGCTGCCGTTCTGGTATATATGCGTCTGTCGAGGCTCGAACGTCCGTTCCGCGATATGGCCCGGATCTACGAGGAGAAGGGCGCCGAGCGCGCCCTCGAGGAGCTTCTCAAGGGCGTGGACGAGAACAGGGAGTTTCTGCGGGGTCATTCCGAAGAACTGAAGCGCATTTTCCGGCTTCTCGGCAGCTGCTACAGGGGGATGGGGCTCGTCAAATACAATGCTTTCGAGGACATCGGTGGAATGCAGAGCTATTCTCTCTGTCTCCTCACGGAGGAGAAGCAGGGGTTCATTTTCACGAACCTCGCTGGACGCACTTCGACGCGGGGCTATGCCCTCGATATCCGCGATGGAAAGCCGTCCAGAAAACTGAGCGACGAGGAGAAAGAGGCATTCGAGATTGCAGTGAGATTCTTCGACTCAAACGCCGGGTGATCGATCGG
>JAQTVX010000116.1 GCA_028706585.1 Candidatus Krumholzibacteriia bacterium
AACAGCACAGCCGCCGCGAGAAGGCGACGTCGAATTTCTGCTCGAATGAGGCGCTCTGCGCCCTGGCGGCCGCCGTGTATCTCACCGCGCTCGGGGAGCGCGGCTTCCGGGAGGTGGCCGAACAGAGCTATGCCAAGAGCCACGCGCTGCGCGACATGCTCGGCTCCGTGAAGGGGTGCGCTCTGCCGCTCGGAGGGCCGTTCTTCCAGGAGTTCGTTCTCGATCTTCCGATCGCCGCCGTCGATTTTCTGAAGGCCGCTTCCGGGAAGGGAATCCTCGGCGGGATCCCGCTGGGCGCCTCGTTCCAGGAGCTCGGCGCGAACGCCGTGCTCGTCGCCGTGACCGAGAAACGGACGAAGAAGGAGCTCGAGCTCTTCCGGGACGTGGCGGCCGGGAAGGGGGCGGGACGATGAGCAAGACGATTTTCGAGAAAAGCAGACCCGGTCGGCGCGGCTACCGCATTCCAGAGAGCGATTGCCCGATCCGCTCGATCGATCTTCCGCATATGAGAAAGACCCCGCTCGGTCTTCCCGAGATGGGGGAGCAGGATATCGTACGCCACTACGTGGAGCTCGCGTCGAAGAACTATCACGTCGACAAGGGAATCTATCCGCTGGGAAGCTGCACGATGAAGTACAACCCCCTCGTGAACGAGGAGGTGGCGCGCCTCGACGGTTTCACCGGGCTTCATCCCGAGCAGAACGCCTCCGACGCGCAGGGAGCGCTCGAGCTCGCCTACCGGCTCGAACGCGCTCTCTGTGACCTGACCGGGATGGCGGCCTTCACGCTTCAGCCGGCGGCGGGCGCCCATGGCGAGCTCACAGGGATCATGATTGCGCGCGCCTATTTCGCCGGACGCGGCGAGAAGCGCAAGGTCGTTCTCATTCCCGACTCGGCTCACGGGACGAACCCGGCGAGCGTCGCGACGTGCGGCTTCGCGCCGAAGACCATCGCCTCGAACGAACGCGGTCTGATCGATCCGGAGCTGCTGGAGCGGACGGTGACGGACGAGACGGCCGTTCTCATGCTCACGCTGCCGAACACACTGGGGCTTTTCGAGAGCAGTATCGGCGAGATAATACGCATCGTGCACGCGAAGGGCGCGCTCGTATATATGGACGGCGCGAACATGAACGCGCTTCTGGGCATCGTGCGCCCTGGAGAGATCGGCGTCGACATCATGCATCTCAATCTGCACAAGACCTTTTCCACGCCGCACGGCGGGGGAGGGCCGGGATCGGGTCCGGTCGGCGTGGCGAAGCATCTCGTGGACTACCTTCCAGTCCCGCGGGTCGTCGAGGAGGGCGGCGTATTCAAGCTGGTCAGCCGCTCGGAGAAATCGATCGGCAGGGTTCATCCATACCTGGGCAACTTCAACGTTTTCGTGAAGGCGTACGCGTACATCCGGACCCTCGGCGGACCCGGTCTCAGGGAGGTCGCGGAGAACGCGATCCTCAACGCGAACTATCTCTCGGCGCGCCTGAAAAAGTCGTACGATCTCAAGTATCCGGGCCCCTGCATGCACGAGTTCGTCCTCTCGGCGCGCAATCTCAAGAAATTCGGTGTCCGGGCGACGGACGTGGTGAAGCGGCTCCTGGATTACGGGCTCCACGCTCCGACGGTTTACTTCCCGCTCATCGTCGAGGAGGCGCTCATGATCGAGCCCGTCGAGACGGAAAGCAAGGAAACGCTCGATCACTTCGCCGATGCATTGGAGAAGATCGCCGAGGAGGCCGAGAAATGCCCCGAGAAGCTGCACGAGGCTCCCGTCACGACGCCGGTGAGGCGTCTCGACGAAGCGGTCGCGGCGCGATGCCCCGATCTGTGCTGCCCCGGGGATCTCGAATGAAATGGATCGATGGTCGTTCCTCGATAGCGCCGCGGCACCCGGCGCGGAAAACATGGCACTCGACGAGATGCTCCTCGAAGAGGCCGCGCTCCGCCGTGCGCCGGTCCTGAGGCTCTATTCGTTCGATCCGCCCGCGGTCACGATAGGCTACCACCAGGATCCGGCGAGAATCCTCGACATGGACGCGATGCGCGCCGACGGACTCGACTGCGTGCGGCGGATCACGGGGGGCCGCGCGCTTCTTCACGAGGGAGAGCTTACCTACTGCGTCGTCGCTCCCGCCGGCGCCGGTTGCCTCGGCACAGACGCGGCCGGCGCCTACCTGAGGATATCGGAGGCGTTGGCGGCGGCGATTCGCTCGCTCGGCGTCGACGCCGAGGTGACACGGGGGCGCGAGAGCGTCGGGCGCGGCAGCGGCGCCGCGCAGCCGTGCCTCGCATCCACGACGAGGTACGAGCTCGCCGTCCGCGGGCGGAAGATCGCCGGAAGCGCCCAGCGCAAGACGGCAACCGCGTTTCTCCAGCATGGCTCCATTCTCATGAGACCCGGCAGCTCCCGGATCGTGCGTTACCTCCTAGGCGCTCGGGGTTCGCTCGAAGATCGGGTAACGAGCATCGAGGGGGAGCTTGCCCGTTCGGTGGACGAGCAGGCGCTGCGCGCGGCGATCGCCGGCGCTTTCCTGGGAGTATTCGATGTGGAATGGGAGCCGCTGCGCCTCTCGGAGCGCGACCGGGGCGAGATCGCCTCACGCGCCGCGGAGAAGCGCCGCGAGATGAACGCGTGTTTCGCGGGGGAGGTTTGCTCCCCATGAGCAGATTTCTCGTTCGGCGCCTCATTCAATCAGTTGTTCTCCTCTTCATAGTTCTCACCATCACGTTTTTTCTCCTGCGCCTCGCTCCGGGGGATCCGATGTCGCGTTACTACAATCCCGACTTCAGCCCCGAGATGGCGAGGCAAGTCAGGGAGAGCCTCGGGCTCGACAGACCGCTCATCGAGCAGTACTTCCGGTGGATACGAGCATTCGCGCGAGGGGATTTCGGGGAGAGCATCCGGTATCAGCGTCCCGTGCGCGAGCTGCTCGCCGAGGCGATTCCGAACACGCTCCGCCTGACGATCGCCGCGCTCGCGCTCCACATACTGGTCGGGATCTTCCTCGGAGTGCTCTCGGCGGCCCGCAGGTATTCGCCGTTCGACCGCGTGAACACGATCGCGGCGCTCTTCGTCTACTCGATACCGGAGTTCTGGCTCGCGCTCATGCTCATACTCGTGTTCTCCCTCAAGATCCACGCGCTGCCTTCATCCCATATGCAATCGCTGGACGTCGAGGGGATGTCGGCCCTGTCGCTTTTCCTCGATCGCGCGAGACATCTCGTGCTGCCCGCTTTCGTTCTCGGCATCGCATCCGCGGCGAGCACGGCGCGCTACATGCGCGGCTCGATGCTCGATGTCCTGCGCGAGGACTACATTCGAACGGCGCGCGCGAAGGGTCTCCCCGAGAACCGGGTCATTCTCAAGCACGCGCTCAAGAACGCGGCGCTGCCGGTCGTAACGATCATCGGGCTCGACCTTCCGTTCCTGCTCGGCGGCGCGGTGATCGTGGAGACGATCTTTTCCTGGCCGGGTATGGGGAGGCTCGCGGTCGATGCAATCTACGCGAGGGATTATCCCGTCGTGCTCGCGATCAATTTCGTCGTCGCGGCGATCGTGATCATCGCGAATCTCTTGACCGATATCGCCTACGGCGTCCTCGATCCGCGGATAACCGTGGGCCGGGGCGGCGGAAAATGAGGACCGAATCCATGCATGGAGAGACGCAATGAGCCCAGTCGAAGACGATCCGGCAGGCGCGCGGCGGACGCAGAGGCTCTGGTCGCAGGGCTGGTCGCGGTTCCGGAAAAACCGCTTCGGCATGGCGGGCGCGGGAATCATCCTCGTGCTATACCTCGCCGCCGCCTTGGCGCCGATGCTCACGCCGTACGATCCGATCGCGCAGGGGGACGTGCCGAGGATGCGCTACGTCGCTCCCTGCATGGAGCATCCGCTCGGAACGGATAAGTTCGGGAGAGACGTCCTCTCGCGGGTCATCTACGGCTCGCGGATCTCGCTCATGATCGGCATTCTGGCCGTCACGATAGCGATCCTACTCGGCGCGCTCGTGGGCGCCGCGGCAGGATATTTCGGCGGGGCGACGGACGCGATCCTGATGCGGATCGTCGATGCGCTGCTCGCGGTGCCGCGCATCTTCCTTCTGATCACCTGCGTCGCCCTGTTTTCCGGGTCTGTATGGCTCATCATCGTTCTCCTCGGCGCGACCGGCTGGATGACGACGGCGCGCCTGGTGCGCGCCCAGGTTCTCTCCCTCAGGAACCTCGATTACGTGAAGGCTGCGGAGGCGCTCGGAGCCGGGGGGAGAAGCATCATCTGGAGACACGTCATACCGAACACCGCGACCGTCATCATAGTCGCGGCGACCCTGCGCATCGGCGGGATCATTCTCACGGAGGCCTCCCTGAGCTTTCTCGGGCTCGGCGTGCCGCCGCCGACGCCGAGCTGGGGGCAAATGGTATTCGAGGGGCGGGAGGCGCTTTTGAGCGCCTGGTGGCTTTCGACCTTCCCAGGAATCGCGATAGCTGTTACCGTGATCGGGTTCAACCTTCTCGGCGACGCCCTGAAGGATGCGTTCGACCCGAGACAATTCGTCTGAGAGGCCGATATGGATACGCTCATCGACGTGCGAAATCTCACGACCGTGTTCGAAACGGAGCAGGGCGGCTCCCGCGTCGTCGACGGAGTGAGCTTCCACGTTGATTCAGCCGAGGCCGTGGGGCTCGTGGGCGAATCCGGTTGCGGAAAGAGCGTGACGGCGCTTTCGATCATGCGTCTAATCTCGTCTCCCGGCCGGATCGCCGGAGGCGAGATTCTATTCGAGGGACGGAACCTCCTCGCACTGAGCGAGAAGGAGATGCGGAAGGTGCGCGGGAACAAGATCTCGATCGTGTTCCAGGAGCCGCTCACGAGTCTCAACCCGGTTTTCACATGCGGAGAGCAGGTGCGCGAGGCGATCGCGTTGCACCAGAAGGTGTCCCGATCGGAGTCGAAGACGAGGGCTATCGAGATGCTTCGCCTCGTGCGGATTCCCGATCCGGAAAAACGCTACGGCGCGTACCCGCACCAGATGAGCGGCGGGATGCGCCAGCGCGTGATGATCGCGATGGCGCTGAGTTGCGAGCCGCGGCTCCTCATCGCCGACGAGCCGACGAGCGCGCTGGACGTCTCGGTCCAGGGGCAGGTCATAGAGCTCCTGTGCGAGCTCCAGGCCCGCCTGCGGATGGCGGTCCTTCTCATCACGCACGACCTTGCCGTGGTAGCCCAAATGGCCAGCCGCGTCATCGTCATGTACGCGGGCTCGATCGTCGAGGAAGCGCCTGTCCGCGAGCTCTTCGACGCGACCGCGCATCCCTACACGCAGGGGCTTCTCGGGTCGATCGCCAGGCTCGGACAGCGCAGCGGACCGCTTTCGACGATCCCCGGAAACGTTCCGGACCCGTTCGGTCTTCCGCCGGGCTGCCGCTTCAGCGACCGGTGTCCCAGAAGATTCGAAAAATGTTCCTCGGCGGAGCCGCCTCTGATAGACATATCGCCGGCTCATCGTTCGCGATGCTGGCTGTGCGGAGGACGCGGATGAATATTCTCGAGGCGCAGGGAATAAGGAAATACTACCGCTCATCCGCGGGGCTATTTTTCGTGACGAGCCCCGTCGTCAGAGCGGTGGACGGGGTCGATCTAACGCTGGAGAAGGGCAAGACCGTCGGTCTCGTCGGCGAGTCGGGATGCGGTAAGAGCACCCTTGCGCGGGTGCTCATCAGGTTGGAGGAGCCGACGGAGGGGAGCATCCGTCTCGGCGGCGCCGATTTTCTCGCGCTCCGCGGGGGCGAGCTGCGTAAGGCGCGGCGAAGAATCCAGATGGTGTTCCAGGATCCCTACTCTTCGCTCAATCCCCGTCTCTCGATCGGAAGCACGATCGCCGAGGGGATCAGGATCCACAAGCTCGCCCGGGGCGCCGAGGTGAAAGAGCGGGTCTCGAGGCTCCTCGAAAAGGTCGGCCTTCCGTCGTCGGCCTCCGCCAAGTACCCTCACGAGTTCTCGGGGGGGCAGAGACAGCGGATAGGCATCGCGCGAGCCCTCGCCGTCGAGCCGGAGGTGCTCATCGCGGACGAGCCCGTCTCCGCTCTGGACGTCTCGATCAGGGCCCAGATCATCAACCTTCTGGAGGATCTCCAGACGGAAATGGGGCTCACCTATCTTTTCATCGCCCACGATCTCGGAATCGTCGAGCACGTGAGCGACGTCGTCGTTGTCATGTACTGCGGCAAGGTTGTCGAGCAGGCCCCGACCGGGGACATCTTCAGGGAGCCGCTTCACCCGTACACCGCGGGGCTCATAGCTTCCGTGCCGGTCGCGGATCCCGCGCTCGCGAGAGCCAGGGCCGCCATCCCGGGGGACGTGCCGAGCCCCGTCAACCTCCCGTCCGGCTGCGCGTTCAATCCACGCTGTCCGCGGGTCATGGATATTTGCCGCATCGAGAGACCCGATCTCATCCAGCTTGGAGCCGGGCGGCTGGTGAGATGCTGGATTCATCAAAAGAAGGCGTGATTTTTCGCTCCGCAGGGGTTAACTCCGTATTTCTTTTGGTATTGACATCCTCGTCCCAATGTAGTTATTTGACTGAAAAGCCTCGTTCTTCATGGGCAATCCGCATCCTGTTACTTGTTTTAATATATACGCTTACGCAGACTAGCCGCATAGAAATCTTAGGAGTTCGACAATGATCGAGGAGCATCTCAGTCGCATCCGTTCCAAGGAAGAGGAATCGAAGGTCCGTCTCAAAGCGGCCGGGGGCGAAGCAGCCGCGCTCATCGAGAAGGCGAACCAGGAGGGCAAGCAGCACCTGGATGAGGTCAAGATGTCGGTCGCCGAGCTCGAGCGAAGCCTTCTGGCCGCTGCGCGCAGGAAGGCAGAGGCCAGGATATCGGAGCTTCGCGCCGAAAACGCGAAGCGGCAAGCCGCGCTTGCGGTGCTG
>JAQTVX010000117.1 GCA_028706585.1 Candidatus Krumholzibacteriia bacterium
GCCGAGGGCAACTGGCTCTGCGGCGAGTCGAGACTTTTCTACAACTGGAGAACCGGGCCCGCGCCGCAATGCACGAACCGGCCCGATAGACAGGCGTACCATATCCGGATGTGGGCGAATGAGACGAGCGCCTGCTTGCCCGAGGTCGTCCTTCCGTATTAGTTCGAGTCGTCCGCGGCCATCGAGCCGAGCGAGCGTCTCCTGATGCCGCAATCGAACCTCACGTTCGACGTGTCGAAAGCGAAGTCGTCGCCCCAGACGATGCATTTCAATCGCAGCTGGCGGCGCAGCGGCCAGTAGCCGGAGCGCTCATTGGAGATGCTCTGCGACATGATCCAGGTGCCGGCGTCGATCCGCAGGACCTCGATCGCGTTCACGCCGGGATCTGGAATGTAGCCGCGATAGACCCAATCGATGCTTCCCGTCGAATCCACAGCGAGGGTCGATGAAGTGGCGTACTGGACGATCGTTCGAGGATTCTGCACAGAGACGCTGTCCTCAGGGTCTTGCCAGTCGGTGAAGAGCAGATAGTGGACGCTGTTGTGCGACGTGACGAAGGGATTCTCGCATTGGCCGCCCGTAGTCTGTCCGCCGACGCCTGTTTCAAGTCGTCGCGTCGCGTCGATGAACCCCTGGCCGGTCCAGTTCACGAGGTTGCGCGAGGATGCGACGGTGACGACGCCATATTGGTTGGTGCTCTTGGCGGTGGCGAACATGAGCCAACGCCGGCCTGAAGGATCCCACATGACGAAAGGATCCCGGCACTGTTGATTGTAAGAGCCTGACTCGCCGCCCCACGTGGTCCAGCATTCCTTGCACTCGTAGATGCAGCCGTCGCCGAGCGTGCCCGGGCAGTTGTTGATAGGGCAGCGCGTCCAGGCAATAAGGTCGGTCGACGTCGCGAGCCCGATGCGCTGCCTGGTTGCAGGGTCGCCGGCCGGGCCGTCGGTCCCCGTATAGAACATGAAGTACGTGTTACCCGCCCTGACTACGTGAGGCGCCCAGAGGTTATACGAGTCCCATCCGTCCGGGCTATGGCGGAGGGCGACTCCGGCGTAGTTGAGGCTCGTGAGATTGCTGGATGTGTAATGCTCGATGTAGCTGCCCGAGCCGCGATCCTCGGTATGGAAGAAAAGATGGTACAGGCCGTCTTCATCCCTGATCCATGTGTGGTCGGCTATGTCGTCATCCTCATCGTCGATCGTCGGGAAATTCTCATCCAGAATGTTCCCGTCGCCGTCTTCGTCATCTATCTTCGAATGCAGGAAGACCGGGTCGGCGCCGCTGTCGCAGCAGATGCCGTCGGCCGCGTCATAGGATGTCTCCTCGCAGCCGGCCGCGAAAAAGAGGACCAGGACCGCCGGTGCCGCGGCCATGAGCGTCAGCAGCCTGAACATCGGGCGGCTCCATTGGCGGGACTTGAATCGGTGAGGTTTGAGCACATCGTCATCACGCAAGGGATCACTTTGCGAATTCCGCAGCGAGCACCCAATATGGATCGACTACGGGATGCTCCAGCGGCGTCTTCTTTCCGTCGTGCATCAGCGTCACGCCATTGGCCTTCGAAACCACTTCGCCGCAGATTGCGGCCGATATTCCGCCGGCCTCGAGGGCGGCCTTGAGATCGTCGGCCTCGCTCGCGTCGACGATCGCGATCAGCGTTCCCTCGCTGATGGCGCAGAACGGATCGAACTTGAAGAGCTCGGCCGTCTTTCGCACCACCGGTTGAATCGGTATCATGTCCTGGTCGATTATGAGTCCATAGCCGCCCGCCCTCGCCATCTCATAGAGCCCGCCCCAGATGCCGCACTCGGTCGCATCGTGCATCACGCGAACGCCGGCGAATTTCCTCGCTACCGCGCAGTCGTCGAGAACGCTCATCTGACCGAAAACATCCGCGGCCTCCTTCTGAAAGACCGCTCCGCCGGCCTTCGTGAACTTCTCGGGGAACAGAACGGCGAGAAGCCCCGTCGTCTCTATCGCCGGCCCCTTCGTTACGACTACCATGTCCCCTATTCTAGTCCGATGGGGTCCTCGCAGCTCCTTCTCGTCGCCGATCGCAATCGCCGTTGCGCCGCCGACCATGGGGTAGTTACATCCCGTGTATCGGGCCGTGTGGCCGGTTATTATGCTCACCCCGTACTTCACCGCTTCCGTGTGCACCGAGCTCCACAGCTCTTCGAGCTCGCCTTCGGTTGTTTCGGGTGGAAGATTGAGATCGATCGTGAGGTATTTCGGGGCGAGCCCCGAGACGGCCACGTCGCAGACGACGATGTGAAAACCGAACCAGGCCGCCCTCGCAAAGCCGAACGACGGGACGATGAAAAACGGATCCGTCGACATGGCGACGGCCTTCCCGCCGATCCTGAGCACGCCGTAGTCGACGCCGTGCTGCGGCCCGATGATGATGTCCTTATCCGGTGCTCCGAGGCGGGGGTATATGACTCGATCGAAGAATTCAGGATTGATTTTGCCGAGCTCTGGAAGCTTGCTATCGCTCATGTTTCCTCCCTTCGCAGGTCCTAACCTGATCAGGTTCAACGGGTCCCTGGATTCTCTCCAGGTTCTCAGCCCCGGTTTCGGCGGCCGAAACGAGAGGCTCCCCTAGTTAGTCCACGACGATCGATTCGAGAATATGCTAGACTGCAACTTCCGTCAAGAGAATGGTGAGAATCATGAAGCGAGCCGAGGAATACGTAACTCCCGAAGCCTTATCGGGCAAGATGGCGGAGTGGCTTTCATGCGTGCGTGGAGCCGTCGCGCCGCGGCCGCATCTGAAAATCGTCCCCGCGCGATGCGGTCTAATCGTCGTCGATATGCTGAACTACTTCGCGAGCCCCGAGGGGCGCTGCTTTCTCCCGGCCGCGCCGGCGGCTGCGGCGCGCATAGCGCTGCTCGTCGAGGCGTGGCGGTCGTTCGGAGGGAACGTCGTATTCACGCGCCACTGCCATACGAGCTCCGAGGATCTCGGAATGCTGGGGAAGTTTTTCTCCGATTACATTCGGTGCGGAGAGCCGGAAGCCGAGATCGTCACCGTGCTCGCGCCGCGGACGAGCGACGTCGTTATGAACAAGACGACCTATGACGCGTTTCTCGGCACGGCTCTCGAAGAGGAGCTCCGAAGGCGCGGTCTCGTGCAGGTGCTCGTGACCGGTGTCCTGACGCATCTCTGCTGCGAGACGACGGCCCGTTCGGCCTTCTGCCGCGGCTTCGAGGTGTACGTCGCCGCGGATGCGACGGCATCGAGCACGGAGCAGCTCCACCTCGGATCGCTCCTGGCTCTCGCCGACGGAGTCGCGGTGATCATGAGCACCGAGGAAATACTGCAAACATGCATGGAGAGCAGGTAATTATAGTCGGCGCCGGCCCCGCCGGCGCGGCGGCCGCGATCCAGTGTCGTCGGCTCGGTGTCATACCGCGTCTTCTGGACCGGACCGGCGCCGCCGGCGGTCTCGCGGAGAACGCACACTGCATCGAGAACTATCCGGGAATGCCGGGTGCCATCGGCGGGACGGAGTTTACGGAGAATCTCCGGGCGCATCTCGCGCGTTTCGACATTGCGGTCGAAGGAACGGAGGTTACGGGCATCGCACGGAACGGGAAAGGCTTTTCGGTGAGGCACGGCAGCGGTGAACTCTCGGCGCGCGCGGTGATCCTCGCGAGCGGCACCGTGCCGCGCCGCGCGCATATCGCGGGCGAGGAAGAGCTCGACGGGGTTCATGTCTTCTATGACGTAGTCTCGCTTCTGAGGCGCCGGGGGCGGCCCCGCGACGTCGTCGTCGTCGGCGGTGGGGAGGCCGCGTGCGATTATGCGCTCACCCTGGCATCGATAGGGGCAGCTGTGCTCCTCGTGGTGCGCTCCGATCGCCTGAAGGCGCGCGGGAGACTGGCGCACGCTGTGCAGCAGACGCCGGCCATTCGCGTGTCGTACGGGACGGCGGTCGAACGGATCTCGACGTCGCCGCTGCTGACCGTTTGTCTGCGGAGCACGGTCGAGGAAGGCGCGACGGAGCACAATCCCGGCGCTCTCCTCGTCGCCGTCGGAAGGGACAGCGCGGCTCCGCGCCTTCTCGCGCCGCTGGGGGTTACAGCGGCAGAGGGCATCGCCGGCACGATACCGGGCCTGTTCGTCGTCGGCGACGCGCGCATAGGATCGCTGGGGCAGATCGGCATGGCTGTAGGCGACGGCATCCGCGCCGCTGCGGCGTCCGCGGCCCTTATGGAGAATCTATGAGAATGCGCATTGTCGACAGCACCGGCGACAACGATCTCGCGCGCGTGTTCGTCGCGGAGCTCAACGATGGCTCTCTTGTGGAATGCGCCGAGTCGGTGCAACCGCCCGTGCCACGCGATAGCAAGTGGGTTCTCATCCTCTCGACCCTAAAGGGCTGCCCCGTCTCGTGTCCCATGTGCGATGCGGGCGGCGGCTACCGTGGCGCGCTCACCGCCGAAGAAATCATTGCGCAGATCGATTTTCTCGTTCGCCGACGTTTTCCGCGCGGGGCCGTTCCCGTTCCCAAGCTCAAGGTGCAGTTCGCGCGCATGGGGGATCCGTCTTTCAACGACGCGGTGCTCGATGTACTGCGGCGGCTGCCCTCGCTGTACGACGCTCCGGGGATCATGCCTTGCATCTCGACTATAGCGCCGGCGGGGCGGGAGAGGTTTTTCGAGGAGCTCATCGGTATAAAGAAGGCGTTCTATCCGAATGGGCGGTTCCAGATGCAGTTTTCCATTCATACGACGTGCGAGGCGGCTCGGCGCCGGTTAATTCCGGCGCGCGTGTGGTCCTTCGCCGAGATTGCGGCCTACGGCTCACGGTTCTTCTCGCGCGGCGACCGCAAGATCACGCTCAACTTCGCGCCGGCGATCGGCATGCCCCTCGATCCCGGCCAGCTCGCGCGCGTGTTCTCCCCAGAGTTTTTCATCGTGAAGCTTACGCCGATAAATCCCACCCGCGCCTCCGCACGCTCGGGCCTTGTCGGCCTCATAGATCCGTTTGATGGGCCGGGTTGCGAGAGCGCGGCCGAGCGTTTTCGAGCGGCCGGGTTCGAAACCGTGCTCAGCATCGGCGATCTGGACGAGAACCGCATCGGTTCGAACTGCGGAATGCGCGTGAGAGCGCTGGAGGGCGCCGCTCAATAGGGCAGCTCCGTTTTCGACGTGTCCCTTATTTCGATTCTGAACTGCTCGGGTCTCGTGCGGATGACGTCGCGGTACCACGACTCGGGATAGCCGACCTCCTGAGGCCGGCCGTTATCGTCCTGCACGTATCCGTCGTTGTATTTCCTGATCAGGAGCTCGCCCAGCTCCCGGTACCGCTTCACGACCACGTCGGCGTGGCTCGTCGAGTAGTCGGTGAGGTAGGAGGCGAGGAGCCGCGGATCTTTCTTGTACAGCTCCAGGGCGGCCTTCTCGACCGTCGGCTGCAGCGCGTCGAGATTGTCTTCCAGCTCCGTCTGCGTCTTCTGAATGTCCTGCTTCATGTATGAGTATTTGAGGTTGGCGAAGTTCGCGACGAAATTGAATACCCACCACGCCGAATCCCACGAGAACTCGTTCATTCTTCCCCTGGCGTAACAGTCGGGCACCGCGGTGATCCCGCAGTAGAGCGGGATGTAGCAGGTGAAGTAGCTGTCGTCGACGCCGTACCAGAGCACGCCGCCGATCGGATCGGGGAGCCACGAGCGCGATTGGGAGACGAAGGAAAATCCCGTCTGCTGGGTCGATATGGGTCGCTCCCAGGCGTAATCGGCGCCGTCGAGCTTCCATGTGATCGGACGCCAGCGGTTGGGGGAGCCGAAGGGACCCGCGTCTATTCCCTTGGTCATATCGTAATCGGTTCCCTCGTAATGGTCCCGCATGACGCGATAGACGTCCATTCTCGTAAGCTTCTTGTCGGGCTTTATCCAGAGAGGGTACGGCGTCGCGCCTCGTACGCCCCGGTGGTAATCGACCGGCCAACCCTGCGAAGGCGCCACGCGGCGGAACATGCTCCACACCCTCGTCTCGGTGTAACGCAGCTTCTCCTGGTCGGCAGGGCAGTAGGCCTCATGATAGTTGAACGGCTTGCCGGAGGCGGGATTGTAGTATCCCTTCTCGATCGCGAACGAAATGACGTTCTTCGAGTAGAGACAGTTTTTCGGGTCGTCGAGGGGAAACTCGCCGATGCGTGACTTGTTGGCGTGCGCGCACACGCAGCCGTCCGGTATCCTCAGCGCGACCCAGTTCGCGCCCTTGCCGCCGGGGCCTGGACCTATGATTTCCATAAGCCACGCTTCGTCGGGGTCGCCGATGGAGATCGACTCGCCTTCGCTCCCGTAGCCGTACTCTTCGACGAGCGCCGCCATCACCTCGACGGCCTCGCGTGCCGTCGCGGCCCTCTGGAGCGCGAGCCTCATCAGCCACCAGTACGGGAGCGCCCCTTCGGGATTGATGAGCTCCTCGCGGCCGGTGAACGTGGTCTCGCCTATCACGACCTGGCGTTCGTTCATGAGCTGGACGACCGCGAACGTGTGCGGCACCTGCTTGACTCTTCCCCGAACCTTGTCGCTCCAGTCCTTTATCTCCACCCATTCATCCGGGCCGTGGTCGGCCGCGGGCTCGAAGCTCAGCCGCGGGTGGAACTCCCCGTCGCAAGTGTACGTGATCATTACGGAGCCGTCCGCCGAGGCCCCCTTCGTCACGATGAAGTTGGTGCAGCAGTCGGCCGGCACGGAGACCCCTACAGCGATTAGAACCGAAATGCAGATGATCCAGAGGGCCGTTTTCATTGTTCTCTCCTTTGATTATGATTGCGCAATCACATGTTCTTATTAATGCAATCAAGGGAGCGTGTCAACGTGAAGCGTGGGCACCGCCGATGCCGGTCCAATCCGCAGGTTGAAGTGCCATCCGCGACAGGCTATATTCCACCGATAGAGAG
>JAQTVX010000118.1 GCA_028706585.1 Candidatus Krumholzibacteriia bacterium
TGATCAGCTCCTCGTCAGTGGACGAACCGTCAAGATAGTCCCATACGAATCCTCCGAACTCGTACAGCATGACGTCGGCGCCGCGCGAGAGCGCCCAGGGGATGAGTGCCGAGATCGGATTGTCCGAGAAGAAGTATCCCTCCAGAATCTCGGCGTCCGGCGCGATGCCGGTGAATATGTGTCGATCAACGGTTCCCCCTGCGAGGATGCCCGCCACCGCTGTTCCGTGGCCGTTCGAGTCGTTTTCGTTATTGATGAGGTCGGTTCCTCGCAGATATTCGACCGCGCCAGTCGTCAACGTCGCATAGACTTTGGATGTCTTGAGCGCGACCAGCTTCTCGCCGACGTCGAGAGCGCCGTCGTCGTCCGAGTCGATCGCTATGAAGATCTGCTCGCCGAATGTCGGAGAGCTTTCCGTATAGCCGCTTGCGGTTCCGTAATCGCGCCTATAATTGAAGTTGGCGTCGTTGTAAAGCCAGTCCCAGTACGTCTGATATCCGTTTCCGTTGTTGGACGGGTTGGCGGAGCTCCAGACAAGAGCCGGGTCGTAGATCCACCCGTCCAGGTACGAGAGCCTCTCGTTCAAGTCGGCGATTCCGTCCCTGTCGAGATCAACCCGGTCGGTGGATGCCGTGAAGACGGCGTCGAGATTGGTGTCGATCCAGTCGAACGTATCGCCGTCGGCATAGAAGAACGAAGGGTGAAAAACGTCGATGCCGGTGTCAAAGTCGGCGATTCGCATGCCCGTGCCGGTGAGCGGCAGGCCCAGCGGATCGGTTTGAAGCCACGCTGAATCGGCCTCGATATCGTGGGCGCTCACGTCGAGACATGGAAATACGCATGGTTTCCACGCCGAGTCGAGCTTCAGGACGTCTTCCCGCGCCGAGAGTTCTTCCACTGCATCCCATGGGACGTTGGCCGCATAGAAGGGCCCCGTATGGGCAACCTCGCCATCGATGGAGAAGAAGCTCACGCCCAGCCTAGCGAGAGATGTGATCTCAGCGCCAGTAAGGACGTGATCGAATTTCATCGTGACGGTGACATCGTTCGATAACGCCGCGGCGAGGTATGCCCGATCGGCTTTGGCCCGGGCGATCCCCGTCTCCCGCGCGCTTTTGAGGAATTTCAACGGGGTATTGAGCTTCGATGTATCCGCGCTGAGGCAGCTCGCGACAAAAACGATGATGAGCAAAGACGCCAGAAGGATGCGGACGATCTTCATGGTGCCCTCCCTTGAATTCCAGCCCCGCTCGGCGCCGCGCACGGGTCTTTCCATGCGCCCGTGCGGCGAATGATCTATGTCTTGCATACTCTATATAGATTATAATGGATTCGTGAATTCATAGTAAGAGCCAAAAGGAGGGCGCCGATGAAGGTCAATATCGTCTTCTACAGCCTCTACGGCCATATCTACCGGATGGCCGAGGCTGTAGCCGAGGGGGCACGCGAGGCAGAGGGCGCCGAGGTGTCGCTATACCAGGTCCCCGAGACGCTCCCCGCCGAAATAATCGCCAAAATGGGGGCGACTGCGGCGAAAAAGAGTTTTGCGCATATCGGCGTCGCCGATATGCAGCAGCTTGCCGAGGCCGATGCCGTCATATTCGGCACGCCGACTCGTTTCGGGATGATGACCGCGCAGATGCGCGCGTTCCTCGACAGAACCGGCCAACTCTGGGCGAAAGGCGCCCTCGTCGGCAAGGTGGCGAGCGTCTTCACGTCGAGCGGCACGCAGCACGGCGGTCAGGAATCGACTATCCTGAGCTTTCACACGACGCTTCTTCATCACGGGATGGTGATCGTCGGCTGCCCCTTCACTGAACCGCGGCTCAGTGAGGTGGGCGAGGTGAGCGGGGGATCGCCTTACGGCGCCTCGACGATCGCCGGGCCGGACGGCAGCCGTCGCCCCTCCGAGAACGAGCTCGCGATCGCCCGGTTTCAGGGCAGGTTCGTCGCGAAGATCGCGGCAAAGCTCGCTCGGTGAGAGCGAACGGCAATCCTGCAAAATGAAAGGCCCCTCTCGAAAAGAGGGGCCTTTCCGTCGTTGTGCGCGCTGCGCCCGAGAGGCACAGCCCACGCGCCGGGCGCGCCTGAGATCTCCTATTTCTTTACGGGGTACGCAGGCCGTTCCGGCAGCTTCGTCGGATTCTCTTTGATCTTCTCCAGAACGGTCTCGATTCCCTTCTCGAGCTGCTGGTCGCGGCCCTTCACGGCCTCTTCGGGAAGATTGTCGACCTCGATGTCCGGTTTCACGCCGATCCTTTCGACGTCCCACTCGCCCTTGAGGTTGTAGAATCCGAAATCGGGCATCGAGATGAAACCGCCGTCCATGAGGGTTATGCCGCGGCTAAAGCCTATAAGACCGCCCCACGTCGTCATTCCGATGAGGGGCCCGCAGCCGGTCTCGCGGAAGTAATACGGGAAGGCGTCTCCGCCAGAGCCGGCGTAGCCGTTGATGAGGCACACCATGTGGCCGCGGGGGGCCGCCTGAGGCGTAACCCAGCTCTTGCCCTCTCTGCGTCCCCAGAGGTTCAGGACCTGGCGTGAGAGCCTCTCGATCATTGGCGAGGGGATGTTGCCGCCGCTGTTGTATCGGGCGTCGATTATGAGGCCTTCCTTGTTGAACTGGGAGTAGAAGGCCCGGATGAACTCGTTGAAACCGTTGATGGAAGTGTCGGGCACGTGTATGTATCCGACCTTGCCCCCGGTCGCATCCGAGACCTTCTTCCGGTTGCTTTCGACCCAGTCGTTGTAGCGCAGCCAGTACTCGTTTCCGACCGGCTCGACCGTGTACTCCTTGGCATCCTTGCCGGATGCATCCTTCGCTACCTTGATCACGACCTGCTTGCCGGACGTGTTCTCGAAAAGCGCGTAGGGAGAGGTCGGGTACTTGAGCTCGACGCCGTTCACGGCTATGAGATAGTCCCCTTCCTTCACGTCGATGCCGGGCTGCGCGAGCGGCGCCGTGCATTTCTTGTCCCAGTTGCGGCCGGTGAAGATCTTGGATATCCGGTAGCGGCCCGCGGCCTGGTTGAGCTCGTAGTCGCAGCCGAGCATGCCGACATTGATGCGACCGTACTGCGGTTGGTCCCCGCCGCCGATGTAGGTGTGCCCGGCGTTGAGCTCCGATATGAGCTCGCCGATGATGTAGTTCAGGTCCTCGCGGTGCGCTACGCTCTTGAGGAGCGGCGCATAGCGTTCCTTCATGCCGGCCCAATCGACTCCATGCATGTTGGGATCGTAGAAGAAATCGCGCTCCAGGCGCCACGCCTCTTTGTACTCCTGCGCCCATTCGGAGGGGGGATCTACTTTCATCTCGAGCCCGCCCGTCTCGATCTTGCCGTCGCCGACCTTCTTGCCGGGCCCGGCGTCGATGATCCCGAGCGTCGGCTGCGAGCGGTAGAGGATCTTCTTGCCGTCGGCGGAAAGATCGTAGCCGTCGATTCCGCTCAGGACTTCCTTCCCCTCGCGCTTCTTCAGATCGAAGGTCATGAGGGTCGCCTGAGAAGGTCCGTTGCCGCCTTCGTCATCGTCGAAGACCGGCAGCTCGGGAAGCTTGATGTAGTAAATATTGCCCGATGCGGCGCTCAGGCCGAAGTAGTTCCCCGGCTCGATCGGAAGCGCCACTATGCGGTTCTCGAAACCCTCGAGGTCGATCTTGATGTCCTTGGGTTTCTCCGCGTTGTCTTCTTCCTTGTCCTTTTCAGCGTCCTTCTTGTCCTTTTTCTTGTCGCTCTTCTTGGTGCTCTTGGAGTCGTCCTTCGCGGCGCTGTCGTCCTTCTTGTCGTCCGGCTTCACGATCTCTTCCTCGTCGCTCTCCGGAGCGAACGGCGAAGGCGTATCGGCCTGCAGTGTCGCCACACAGACGTCGGAGGCGAGGACGTACGTGAAGTTGTCCTCGAAGCGGCTGAACTGCGGATACCAGCTCCGGTTCGAGTTGAAGTAGAGGTACTTCCCGTCGGGATCGAAAACGGGATTGTAGTCGTCGTTGAAACCGCTCGTGAGGCGGTTGACCTTGTTTCCTTCGAGCGAGTACAGGTATAGCGAACCGAAGTAGTTGTCTCCGGTCTTCGTATAGGCGATCCACTTGCTGTCGGGAGACCAGGAAAAATCACCGATGTCGTTCATATCGCTCTTGTCGATGTTCTTGAGGTCCTTCTTCTCGGTATCGACGTAGTAGAGCGTCCACGTCTGGTCGGCGAAGGCTATCTTCTTGCTGTCGGGGGACCACAGCAGGTGCCACGGCCATCCCTTGTAGCCTTTCGTCACCTGAACCTCTTCGTTCTTGCCTTCGGGATCCCTCAGGTAGATCTCGTACTCGCCGGTCTTGTCGGAGAGATATGCGATCCATTTCCCGTCCGGGGACCATACTGGCGCGCGTTCGCGGATTCCCTGCGTTCTCGTGATGTTGCGCCATTCGCCCTTCTCGGCGGGGATTGTGAATATGTCGCCTCGCGCCTCGACGACGGCCCGCTTGCCGGTGCGCGATATCGCGAAGTCGTGGATGGAGGCGCCGACATTCTTGAAGCTCGGCCGCGCGAGCGTGAGATCGCTCGGAATCTCGACGTTGATCTTCGTCGACTTCTCGGTCTTGAGGTCGAGAACGTATAGCCAGCCGCCGTTTTCATAAACGATTGCGTCCGGTCCGAGGCTCGGCCATTTCACGTCGAACTCGTCGTAGTTCGTGACCTTGCGAACCTTGTTGGTCGCCAGGTCGAGACAGAAGATATTCATCGTGTGTTCGCGGTCGGAAATGAAATAGACGCTGTCCTTGTACCACATCGGGAAGCCGTCGAAGCCGTTGTAATCGGTGAGCCGCTCCGACTTGTTCTTCTCGAAGTCGTAGAGCCAGATGTCCTGCTGCATGCCGCCCTGGTACCGTTTCCAGGTTCTGCTCTCGGTTTCCATCCTATTGTAGGCGATTCTCTTGCCGTCGCCCGAGTAGGAGGTGAGCCCGCCTTCGAAAAGCGGAAGCACTTCGGGGAAGCCACCCTTGGCGTCGATGAGGAAGAGACGATTGTAGCGTGGACCGGGATTCGTCTTGCTCAGCATCGGCGAACGGAAGAGCACCTTATCGCCGGTGGGATACCAGTCGACGACGAGATCCTGGCTCGGATCGAAGGTCAGCCTCACTGGCGCTCCTCCATCGGCCGGCATTACGAAAACATCGGAGTTGCCGTCGTACGAGCCCGTGAACGCGATCTGCTTTCCGTCGGGCGAGAACTTCGCCATCGCTTCAAAGCCGGGGTGAGTCGTGAGGCGCCTCGCGAGACCTCCGCCTGAGGGCACGACCCAAATATCGCCCCCATAGGTGAATAGGATCTTGTCAGCGCTGATATCCGGGTAGCGCATGAGCCGCCCCTCCGGCGCCGCCTGCAGGGTGCCGGCGGCGAGAATCAGAAGAATAGCAAGAACGAAAATCCCCCTCTTACCCATCGCTTGCTCCTTTCAGCGAATAAGGTTAGGCGCTTTCGGGACAATTTGATCCTTTTGCGGCATAGACGAACCTATTGGTAATACTGCGGGAGGCGACGATTAGTTTCAAAAAAAACACCCGGCGCTCTCGCCCAGGGAGAGGCTCAGCCCAGGCTGCCGACCTCTTTTTCCACCTCTTCCAGGATTTCGCACGACGCGACAAGCTCTTTCATTCGCGTGTGATCCGGGTAGAGGGGACGGTCGATGTCGAGGAACTCGACATGGCGTCGGATGACCTCTTTCGCCCTGGCAGTGCCGCGGCCGAGCTTGAACTTCCTGAAATCGAGCGCCTGCGCGGCGGCCATGAACTCGATGCCGAGGACGCCGCGGGCGTTGTCCAGGATCTGGAAATTCTTGATCGCGGTGTTCATTCCCATCGAGACGAAGTCTTCCTGGTCGGCGGCGGCGGGAATGGATTGAACGGAAGCCGGCGCCGAGAGGATCCGCTGCTCGACGATCTGCATATCGGCCGTGTACTGGCTGAGCATCATGCCGGAGAACATGCCGGCGCCTTTCGTGAGGAATGCGGGCAGCCCGACGCTGAGGGCGGGGTTGTTGAGCCGGTTCATCCGGCGCTCGGACATGACGCTGATCATCGTGACCGCCGCGCCGATCATGTCCATGGGAAGGCTCACGGGAGTGCCCTGGAAGTTCGCGCCCGACAGGGTGAGGTTCTTCTCCGCGAAGAAGATCGGGTTGTCGCCGACGCCGTTGAGCTCGATCTCGACCTGAGAGCGCGCCCAGGCGACCGCGTCGTGCGCGGCACCGATGACCTGCGGCGTCGAGCGCATCGAGTAGGCGTCCTGAACCTTGGTCTTGGCCTTTCCCTCGACGACGTCCCCTCCCGCGACGAGCTTGTTGATTGCGTTCGCCGAGCGGACGGCCCCCGGGAATCCGCGGACCTCGTGCAGAAGCGGAGTGTAGGGCTTCATGTTCGCGAGAAGGGCTTCCAGCGTCATTGCCGCGGCGATCTCGGCCTGCTTTAGCCAGCGGTTCGTATCGTACAGCATGAGGGCGCTCATCGCGGTGAGGAGGTTCGAGCCGTTGATCGCGGCGAGGCCGTCGCGGGCCTCGAGCCCCGGAACGGTAATGCCCGCGCGCTCCATCGCCTGTCTTCCGGGAAGAAGCTCTCCGTTGTAGTAGGCCTCGCCCTCGCCGAGCAGGAGAAGGGCGATCTGCGACATGGGAGCGAGGTCGCCGGAGGCGCCCACGGAGCCCTTCTGGCAGACGAACGGCGTCACTCCCTTGTTGAGCATCTCGACGTAGGTGAGCGGAATCTCAGGGCGGTTGCCTGAGCGGCCCTTGGCGAGAACGTTTACCCGAGCGGCCATCGCGGCGCGCACGTACTCGATGGGAGCTGGGTCGCCTATTCC
>JAQTVX010000119.1 GCA_028706585.1 Candidatus Krumholzibacteriia bacterium
CGAGCTGCCGCGTCAGATCGCTGAACTCGGCGCTTTTCCGTTTCAGTTCGGCAGAATTGGTGTTCGTGAATTCCCTGACGAGATCCCGCTCGATCCCCGCGAGCACAGCTCTTACCTTCAGGTCCGCAGCGACGTCGATAGCGCCCCGCACCTGCTCATTGAAATCCACAACGTTGTGTTCCTTCTGAAACACGGACAATTTTTGCCGCACGAGCTTGAGCTGTTCACGATACTTATCCAGCTGAGTGGAGATGAACTCGCGTGTCTCGCCGGCGCGCGAATACTGGAGAAAGCGGCTGAGCGAATCGAGGCCCGTTATATATGCCCTGGCAATCTCCAGAGCATACTGAGGATCCCTGTCCGTCACACTCAAACTGATCAACCCGGTTTCGGTGACGGTGGTGCTCGTCCGAGCGCGCAGTTCGCGCAAGGCGTCATCGAGACTCTTGGTCTTGAAATGCTCCTTCAGCGAGAGATCGTTGATGATCGTTTCGCCGAGGCGGCGACTTCCGAGCATATCGCCCAGGATCGCGGCGGAGGTCGCCCCCGCGCTCATGGGAGCCACGACCGATGGAAGATTGAGATTCTGCATCCAGGCCGATAGAATTCCCTGTCCCGCTTCCTCGGTCGGAGGAAAAAGCAGTGCACGCGTCTCGTACGAGCGACCGGAAAAAATGACGTACAAGAGCGCCGCGAGAAAGAATACGAGCGTCACCCGCCCAACGATCGCACGCCGTTGAACAACGTATTGCAGAAGACGAAACATCATCGATCGCACCCCCGTGCACAATAAGGCCGAGCGCGCCGAGTCTATAGGCCCCGAGCCGCAAACACAAGGAAAATCAGGATCACCGTAATCCTCATTCCTCAAGAAGCGATTCGAGAGGCGCCATCTCTCCCCTTGAGCGCGGGTACGCGCGCCGGAAATATGTATTGCTGCCGGCGGGATCGCCGCATACAATAAACGCTCCGCCGCGCGATGGAGCGACGGCATACCAGAGAACCATCTTTGGGAGAATACGAACTTGCATAGAATCCTGTACGTCGAGGACGCCCCGACCGTAGGCGGCTCGGCCGTCTGTCTCGAGGAGCTCGTGCGGGGGCTCGACCGGTCGCGATTCGAGCCTTTCGTTCTCTTTGCCTATGACCTCGCAGCGCGCAGAGCCTTGACGACGGCCCGCATTTCGAACGCTACGACGGCGATGATCGGCGGGGGAAAGCCCGAACCGGTTTCCGTCGAGGAAGATCAGCACGGCGTACCTGGATACAAGCTAAGGGGCTTATACCACCTTCTCTGGAGTATCAAATCCTATGCCTGCATCGAGCGCCATCGCATTGCAATGCTCGCGCCTTGGATCGCCCGCGAGGGTTTCGCGCTCGTTCACGCGAACAATTCGTGCACTGCGAACCTCGCCGCGCTCGTCGCCGCATCGCGGGCAGGCGTGCCCGCAGTAAGCCACCAGCGTGGCTTCTCTCGCACGACGGCTTTCCAGCGCTTCGCGACACGCTCCGTCCGTCGTTTCATCTGCATCTCGCGCTCAATCGCCGAACACTACCTCGCGGAGGGGCTCCCCCGAAACAAGGTCATAACGGTGTACGACGGGATCGACGTCCAATCGCTCCGGCCGCGGAGCAGGGAAAAACGGGATCGGGCTGTCATAGCATGGGCCGGTCGCCTCGTATCCTGGAAGGGAGCCTCCATACTCGTCGAAGCCGCGGAAAGGCTCCTCGAGCGGGGAGCGAATGTGGATTTCGTCATTGCGGGCACCGGGCCGGAGCTTTCGGGCCTCCGGGAGAAGATCGAGCGCACTCCGCTGCTGAGGGATCGCCTGCGGCTCGTCGGCTTCCGGACCGACGTGCGGGATCTCATCGCAGGATGCGATATCTTCGTCAACACCTCCATCGAGCCGGAGCCTTTCGGCCACTCGGCACTCGAGGCGTTGGCCTTTGGAATTCCGGTCGTAGCATCCGACTGCGGCGGCCTGCCGGAAATGGTCCAGCATGGGGGAAACGGATTTCTGTTCGAGCCAGGCGACGCCGGGGCGCTTGCCGAGGCGCTCTCGAAGCTCATAGACGACGGAGATCTGCGCGCTCGTTTCGGGATCGAGAGCAGACGCCGTGCTGAACGTCTCTTCAGCCTCGAAAATCACATAAGGGCGATCGAGGCGGTCTACAAGGAGGCCATCGAATGCCCTGGGACGAAACGCGTCGAGAGAGCTACGAAGCCCTGATCCGCACGTATTTCTTCTTGCCCGCGCGCAGCATCAATGCTCCATCCGCGAGCTCATCAGTCGTGATCATCTCGTCCGCGGCGTCGATGCGGCGCCCGTTGACGTAGCCACCTCCCTGCGCTATAAGCCTCCGCGCCTCTCCCCGCGTACGCGCGAGCCCGGCGTCGGCAAAAAGGACGAACGCCGGAACGCCCTCATCGAAGCGGTGGCGTTCGATCTCGACGGTCGGAACGCTTGCTTCGTCGACGGCCCCTTCCCCGGAAAAGAGAGCCCTCGAAGCCTCACGGGATTTCACCGCTTCCTCCTCGCCGTGATTCAGCTTCGTCGCCTCGTATGCGAGGATCTCCTTCGCCCTGCGGAGGTTCTCCCCTCCGAGCGACGCGAGATCCCGCACCTCCTCCATTGGAAGAAATGTGAACAGCGCGAGGAAACGGCCGACGTCCCGGTCGTCGGTATTGATCCAGAATTGATAGTAATCGTACGGAGACGTCCGTTTCGGATCGAGCCAAACTGCGCCTTTCTCCGTCTTCCCCATCTTCGCGCCAGTTGCCGTCGTGAGCAGCGGAAACGTCACCGCCTCCGCCTGTCCCGATTCGACGCGCCGTATCAGATCGGCCCCGGCGAGAATATTCCCCCATTGATCGTTCCCGCCCAGCTGGAGAGTGCAGCCGTAGCGTCGGTAGAGCGTCAGGTAATCGAAGGCCTGCAGGAGCATGTAATTGAACTCGATGAAATTGAGCCCCGTTTCGAGACGCATCCGGTAGGATTCGGCGGCGAGCATCCTGTTGACGCTGAAATGCCGGCCGATGTCCCTCAGGAACTCGATGTAATTGAGCGGCCGGAGCCAGTCGGCATTATCGACCATGAGCGCCCGATCGCCGGCAAAATCGATGAAACGCCCGAGCTGCGTGCGCAGCCCCTCCGCGTTCGCGTCGATCTCCTCCTTCGAGATTAGCTGCCGCAGCTCCGTTTTCCCACTCGGGTCCCCTATCATCGCGGTGCCCCCTCCGACGAGCGCGAGCACTCGATGGCCGTGCCGCTGCATGTGGGCGAGCGCCATGATGGGAACGAGGCTCCCGGCGTGAAAGCTGTTCGAGGTCGGATCGAAGCCCACGTAGCAGACGACGGGCTTCGCGAGCATCCTTTGCACGTTCCCCTCATCGGAGACCTGCTCGACGAAACCGCGTTCCTTCAGATCGTCGTAACAATTGGCCAATGACCGCTCCTTTCGAACCTCGCTACCAGGGCACTCGCCGTTCAGATTGCCCGAGGGTCGCGTCGACTGTCAAGAGGCAAAGCGGGATGAGCGACCGGACGGCTCAGGCGACGTAAACGGTCTTGATATTGACGAACTCCCTGATTCCGAAATACGAAAGCTCCCTGCCGTAGCCGCTGTCCTTGATCCCGCCGAACGGAAGGCGAGGATCCGATTTCACGAATGAGTTGACGAAGCAGGAACCCGCTTCGATGCGCGAGGCCGCGATGCGCTCGGCGCGCTCGAGATCCTTCGTGAAGAGCGCCGCGCCGAGACCGAAGCTCGTGTCGTTCGCCGTCCGTATTGCTTCCTCCTCATCCATCACCGTGATTATGGCCGCAACCGGGCCGAAAAGCTCCTCATCGTATGCGCTCATGCCCTTCTCCACGCCGCGGAGCACGGTCGGCGGATAATAGGCGCCCGCGCCCTCGCTGATCCGGCCGCCGGTGAGACAGCCGGCGCCGCTTGCGACGCTTTCCATGACCTGCCTGTGCAGCTCTTCCCTCAGGTCGAGCCGCGCCAGGGGACCGACGTCGGTGGCCCCATCGAGCGGGTCGCCCACCCTGGCGGCGAGCATTTTCTGAACGAAGATCTCGGTGAATTGCCGCTCTCTCGGAGCGGTCACGATGAAGCGCTTCGCCGCGATGCAGCTCTGCCCCGAATTGACGAGCCTGCTCTCGGCGCAAACCGCCGCGGCCTTCTCGACATCCGCGTCCTCCATGATGACGTACGGATCGCTCCCGCCGAGCTCGAGAACGGTTTTCTTCAGCATCCTCCCCGCCGCGCTCGCTACCGCCCTCCCCGCGGGAGTGCTGCCTGTGAGCGTGACGGCCTTCACGGCCGGATGGGCGATAAACGCCTCCACGGAGCCGCTCGGAGCGAGCAGGGTCTTGAAGAGGCCCGCGGGAAATCCCGCCTTCGCGAATACGTCCTCTATCGCGAGCGCGCATCCGCAAACATTGGAGGCATGCTTGAGAAGCGCGGCATTGCCCGCCATGAGCGCGGGCGCGGCGAAACGAAAGACCTGCCAGAACGGGAAATTCCACGGCATGACGGCCAGGATGACGCCGAGAGGCCGATACGAAATGAAGCTCTTCCGTGCGTCAGTTGCGACGATCTCGCTCTCGAGGAAACTCCCGGCGCGTTCCGCGTAGTAATCGCAGACCCAGGCGCATTTCTCGATCTCCGCCCTCCCCTGCCGGACCGGTTTTCCCATCTCGAGCGCCATGAGAGTCGCGTATTCCTCGCGGCGGTTCCTGAGAACCGACGCGGCGCCCTTCATGAGAGCCCCGCGCTCGGAAAAGGAGGTTTCTCGCCACGCCGCGAACGCCGCATCGCAGCGTACGATGGCCCGCGCCGCTTCTTCTGGCGCGATCTCCTCGTATGTCCCCATCATCTCGCCCGTGGCCGGATTGATCGACTTCAAGGTCATAAAATTCTCCCTCATCCGTCCCGATCGGCGCGGACGACCCGGAGCCTCCCGGCGCGGCGTCGCGAATCCACATAGAGATACATGAATAGGACTGCGGAGATTCCCATGACGGCGGCCCAGAGCGCGGGGCTCTCCGCAGCTATGCCCGGATGGAGCAGTGTCGCCGCCGCAAGGCCGATTATCGCGCCCCCGAGGTGCGCGTCATGGCCGATGTTTCCCCGCTGATTCCGGATCCCGAAGAACGAGATCATGATGAAGAGAATGGCGAAGACCGGCGACGGTATCGGCACCGGCACGGGGAACATGTACACGGAGCCGCCGGGGACGAGGAAAATCGAGGCGAAGATGACACCGCACACGCCCCCCGAGGCGCCGAGAGCGCGGTACTCATGATTGCGGTGCAGGAGAAGCGACAGGAGATTTCCTCCGAGCAGAGCCGAGGAATAAACGGCGATGAGAGTCGGAGCGCCCGCGAGATGCTCGACGGCGCCGCCGAACGAGTAGAAGCTGAACATATTAACGAGGAGATGCCCCCAGTTCGCGTGAATAAAACCGCTGGTGATGAGCCGGTAATACTGCCGCCGCCCGATGATCATCGCCGGTTCGAAGAGACACCCTGCCACGAGCTGCGGCGAGCCGAAACCTGCGGCCGAAACGAGCGACGTGACGACGACTATCGCTATCGTGAAAATGCCCGTCGGTTCGTTCATCTCTCGCGATGAGGCTCAAGCCGCTGCGGCATGGCCTTGGTGGACGTGATATCGAGCTTGCTTGGACACCACTCGCTCTGCGTGCGGCTCCTCTACTCTCTCAAGGCTTGACGGCGAATGTGCCGCTCTTGAGCACTTCCCCTGTCGGCCCGAGAACGTCGACCCGCCACGTTCCCTGCCACTCGGGAAGAATCTTCTTCGAACTCCAGGTGTGCCAGCTCCGGGACTTCACGGCGAGCTCGACGCGCGCAATCTCCCGGTCTCCGAAGTACCAGACGTGCGTAATGGTCGTCGTGTCGGCGGCGCCGGCCACCGCGACGAAACAGCAGACGTTCTCGACGGTCGACGCGAATGCGGTATCGGCGCCCGAGGGAATGCGATTTTCCACCGCGGCGCAGAAGACCATCTGTTCGATCGTCATACCGGATGTCTCCTGCGCGACGGCGGAGGCACCCACAAGCAGGCCCGAGAGCATGAGCGCAAGAATCCCGTATTTCATTCGTTCTCCTCCTTCTCCGCATCAGCGGAATGGACTGATTCTCTCCGTCTGGGAGCGTTTTGTAAATACAATTGTTCTCCGCTGCCATGGCATGTTTTTTCAATCGCGGACCATCCGCCCCGCGATTATAATGGAAGTCCTTGGTTCAAAGAGACGCCCAGGATACGACGAAAGGAGACCATCCCCATGATACGCAGGCTTATCACTGCAGCATTGATGTGCGTGGCGGCCTCCGCCGGCTGCGCGGCGGACGCGCTCGCCGCGCCCGGCGCTGCCGCGTCCGAATCGCCCAAGGTCTCGGTCGCGACGATCGACTTCCTCGAATCGTCCGGTATGTCCGTGAACGGGGCGGGGCCGTTTCTCGTGAAAATGGACGCGTTTCGCAACCGCCTTATCGCCGCCAACACGCTGAGTTCGTCCGTCTCGATCATCGATTGCGGAAACCAATCCGTGGAAAACATCCCTCTCGAAGGGCGCTCGCTCCAGCACCTCAAGGCAGAGGCGCTGACGCTGCGGAGAAAAACGGGGGACGTCTATCTCATCGGCGTGCGCAGCTTCTCCATCGCATCGCCGGACTCCAGGGAATCCAGAACGATCCCGACCGGGGTCCAGTTCGAATCGATCGCCGTCGACGAGGAAACTGGAAACGTTTTCCTGGCCGGCCGGGAAAGCAAGGAGCTCGGCTTCTATTCGTCCAGCTCGG
>JAQTVX010000120.1 GCA_028706585.1 Candidatus Krumholzibacteriia bacterium
TTTTTCCTCACCGGAGGCGGAGGGCTCATCGGGATACTTATCTCGGTCCTCGTCGTGGGCCTGGTGAGCATGGTCCCCGACACGTCCGGGCCGCTTCAGTTCATGGGGCATCCCATCTTCTCGAAGGCCGTCGCTTTCGTGACGGTGTCCATCCTCGTCCTGATCGCGCTCATCGCGGGCATCTTCCCTGCCCGCAAGGCGGCCGAGATCGATCCGATCGAGGCGCTCAGATACGAGTAGGTTGCTCGGACCTTCTGGCATACAGCTCGGTGGCCTTGTGTCCCGGATCGATGATCGTCGCCAGATCGTACTCGTTCCGGAACCAGGTCTCTTCGACCATGTCTTCGAGAACGGGCCTGTGAGGATGAGCGAACATCAGGTAATCCGGCCGATATTCGTGCACGTACCAGCTGTAATCCTTCATTGCCACGTGCCTGGCGGCCGCCGGAGTGACGAGGCCGAGCGCGTCGATGACGGGACCATTCGTGTAATAGTATCGCAGGATGCCGACTTCGTTGGCCCCCACGCTGGCCCCCGCCGGCGCATGTTTGTTGAGCCATTCGGCGGAGAGCCGATAGGTCACGAGTCTCGCGCTCGTGTGCCCCGTGGCGACCCGGATTGGAAGGATGATCCCGATAAGAGCGAGGATGACCAGCGCATGGGTGCAGTAACGGAGGAGTCGCCTCGCGTGATCCTCCGCGGAGCGCTCGGCGAGAGTCTCAAAACCGAGGGCGACTGTCAGAGCCGTCCCGAGCGCCAGAGGCGTGTAGTACCAACCGTAGGCGGGAGGATTCAGGATGAATCCGTATACCGCGAGATAGACCAGATTCCAGATGATTACGAGGAGAATCGACTGATTGCCTATTCTCTTGCGATACCGCGCAACGGCGTACGCTGAAATCAGGAGCGACAGGAACGTGGAATGCTTGAACAGGCTTCCGTTCCAGCATTGCGCGAGCCCTTTCAGGAATATGAGACCGGTTCCCCATCTCCCCGAGCTCGTCTGTGCGACCTTCGCGGACAATGATATGGGTATATAGGTGCCGAAATAGAGTTTGTTGAATATCACCCACGGTATGAGGATAAGAATGAATGCGGCGAGCGCGCGAAGCGGCGGCAACCTGCGCTTGCGCGCCAGAAAATCGACGAAGAGCAGAGCGGCGAAGATCGCGGAATCGGGCCGCGACAGCACGGCGAGCGCGCACGCGATCGACGCCGATGCGTATCGTTCTCTCTGATACAACAGAAGCGCCGCTCCGATCAGCATCAACGTCAGGAATGTCTCCATGCCGATCGAGTTTTTGAGGAGCGGGTTCAGAAGGAGGAACAGCGGGAAGACATATGGAGCGAAGCGAAGCCGGCTTTCTTTCAGGATCATGATGCCCAGAATCGAGAGCGCGAACAAGCTCGCCGCCCCGATGAAATGGCCTATCATCGGAAGCGTGATGAAGGGCACCCATCGCAATGCCGCACGGAAGATCGATATTATAATTGTATAGAGAAACGACGTCGTGCCATAGACCCTCTCCCCATAATTGAATACATAGCCGTGCCCCGAGGAGATGTTTCGGGCGTACACGTAGTAGATGTAGGCATCATCCATCTGGATCTTCCAGTAGCACACGAGCAGAAGAGCGGCGAGGAGAATGCAGGCTCCGAGGACCTTCGGTGGAATGCCTTTTTCTCCTGCCTGAACACGCGGAAAGAGCATGGCAATTATTTTCCTTTGATCTTCGGCCGCTCGATAACGGCGGATGGGCAGAGCGCCGCGACCGCGCATTTACCGCACTTGGGCTCCGGCGCCTTGCAGACGGCGCGGCCGTGGGTCTTGAGATAGAAGGGCAGCCAGCGCCATTCTTTCTTGTCGAAGAGCGCCATAAGGTCGCGCTCGATCTTGACCGGATCGGTGTTCGAGGTCCAGCCGAGGCGCGCGGACACGCGGATCACGTGCGTGTCGACGACGACGCCCTCGACCTTGTCGAAGGCGTTCTGAAGGATCGCGTTCGCCGATTTTCGGGCGATTCCCGGCAGCGTGAGAAGCTCCTCCATCGTGTCGGGCACGGCGCCGCCGAAGCGCTCGACGATCGCCGCGGAGGCTCCCTTGATCGCCTTGGCCTTGTTCCGGTAGAAGCCCGTGGGGCGCACGTCCCGCTCGATCGCCTCGACCGGCTGCTCCGCGAAATCGGCGGGGCCGGGGTATTTTTCGAACAGATCGGCGGTCACCCCGTTCACCTTGTCGTCGGTGCACTGCGCCGATAGAATGGTCGCCACGAGGAGCTGGAATGGGTTCTCGTATCTGAGGTAATGGTGCGGATTGGGGTAGAGCTTCTTGAGCCCGGCGAGGACGGCGGCGGCTTTCTTGCGTTTTTTCTCGTCTTTCATGGCCGCAAAAAGTGTATAACTCTCTGGACTTGCGGTCAACGTTGTTGCAATTTCGAAGGGCCGACTTTATATTGTCCACTATGAAAAACATAGGAAATGCGATACTGCAGGCGGTGGCTCTTCTCGCGGCAGCCGCCATCGTGGGATTCGCCTTCAATGCCTCGTCCCACAACGGGATAGACGTGTTCAAGAAGCCCGCGACGGTACCGGTCGTCTCCGGCGGCGCGGCGAGTGAGACCGAGGGGATAAGCATAATCACGCTCGATGAGGCCCGACGGCTGATCGACGGCGGAGTGCGGATCATCGATGCCCGCAGAAAAGCGGAGTTCGACGGGGGTCACATTCCGGGCGCCCTGCTCCTCGACTACTACGACATGGGAAAGTACATGGATCGGGTTCTGCCGCTCCTTTCGGACGAGCAGAAAATCGTGGTTTATTGCTCTGAAGTCTCCTGCGACGATTCGGAGCTCCTCGCGAAAGAGCTCTACTTGCTCGGTTTCAAGAAAATGCTCGTCTTCAAGGGCGGCTTTGCGGAATGGTCCGCTGCGGGGCTCCCGGTCGAAAGGGGAGCTCAATGAAGACGTGGCGGTCGCTCGATGCGAATGAGGGGGACGTGAGATCCGGCGGCGTCCGTTGGTTTCATAATCCGTACTTGCTTCTGGCGTTTCGTTTGCTCCTCGCGGCCGTCTTTATATACGCAGCGGTTCACAAGATCGGGAGGCCCACCGCGTTCGCGGACGAGATACATAACTACGGCGTTGTCGACTACGGACCGCCTCTCTACATCATGGCGGTGGTGCTCCCGTGGCTCGAGCTCATCTGCGGGATCTCGCTCGTAACGGGGCTTTTCGTGCGCGGCTCCGCGCTCATTCTCCTCGGGCTCAATGCGATGTTTCTCGTCGTCATCGCCAGGAAGACCGTGGGGTTCATGCAAGGCGGGACGCCGTTCATGAAGATATACTTCGACTGCGGGTGCGGCTTCGGCGCCACCTTCGCCTGGAAGAAGCTCCTGGAGGATGCCGTCTATCTTCTCTGCGCGGCGGCGCTTCTGACCGCCCCGCTTCATCGATTCATGCTCTCATTCAAAGGAGGCCGTCGTGAATAGGAACGGTTTAACAATCGCTTTGGTTCTTTTCGCGTCCATCGCGGGTGTGGGCTCAACCGCAGCGTCCGCGGCCGGCGCCGCGGTCGATCGGGGCGCCTGGGAGGTCGGCGTGCTGATCGGAGAGCCTACCGGGTTCAGCGCCAAGTACTGGACCGCGACGAATACGGCGCTCGATTTCGGCGCCGCGTGGTCGTTCCAGGGAGACGGACAGTTTCATTTCCATTGCGATTACCTGTTCCATAACTACGATCTCATCAAAGTCGATCGTGGAAGCCTCCCCGTCTACTTCGGGATCGGCGGCAGGGTGCGGTTCGACGAAAACGACAACCGGCTCGGTCTGCGGATAGCGATCGGCGCCGAGTATCTCTTCGACGAGTATCCGATGAGCATCTTCTTCGAGGTCGCGCCGATCGTCGATTTCGCTCCCGAGACAGAGGCCGATCTGAACGGCGGTATCGGAATCCGTTACGTATTCTAAGGAAGGACGAATCGTCATGCCTGGCAAGCAGACAGCGAAATCCGGGGCCGCCGGCGGGCCCAACAGTCACAAGATCGCGGCGCTGAGCTACTCTTACGGGGCCTCGACGAAACCCCTCATCGGCGAGACGATCGGGCACATGTTCGATCGAATCGCGGCGACGTATCCAAACAACGAAGCGCTCGTCTACCTCCCCACGGGTGTGCGGTACACGTACGGCGAGTTTCATGACATCTGCCGCGCGGCGGCGAAGAGCCTCATCGCGATGGGCGTGCGCAAGGGGGACCGCGTCGCCGTGTGGGCCACGAACCATCCCGAGTGGGTCATCGCGCAGTTCTCGACGGCGCTCGTCGGGGCGATCCTCGTCACGGTGAATCCCGCGTACAAGACACATGAGCTCGAGTACGGACTCAAGAATTCGGAAGCGCAGACCCTGATCCTCGTGCCGCGGTTCAAGAGCTCCGACTACGCGGCGATGATCAACCAGGTCGTCCCCGAGCTCAAGGGCGCCACTCCGGGCGCCATCAAGTCCCGAGCGTGCCCGCAGCTTGCGACCGTGATCTCGATCGGCGCCGAGAAGTTTCCGGGCATGTTCACTTGGGATGAATTCATGACGATGGGGCGGAACGTGTCGGACGAAGAGCTCGACGAGCGCGGAAACGAATGCGACTTCGACGACGTCATCAACGTGCAGTACACCTCCGGAACGACCGGCATGCCGAAGGGCGCGAGCCTGACGCACCACAACATTCTCAACAACGCGTACTTCGTCGCCGAGGGAATGCATTTCACGGACAAGGACAAGCTCTGCATACCGGTGCCTCTCTATCACTGCTTCGGCATGGTTCTATCGACCCTGGTATGCGTGACGCACGGGGCGACGATGGTGTTCCCATCGGAGTATTTCGATGCGCTCCTCGTGCTCGAAGCGGTGTCGAAGGAGCGCTGCACTGCGCTCCACGGCGTGCCGACGATGTTCATCGCGGAGCTCGAGCACCCCGATTTCAAGAAGTTCGACTTCACCTCGCTCCGCACCGGCGTCATGGCGGGCGCCCCGTGCCCGATCGAGCTCATGAAACGTGTGAACGACGTGATGCACATGAGCGAGATCACGATCGGCTACGGTGAGACCGAGGCATCCCCGCTCGTCACGCAGACGCTCGCCCGCGACACGCTCGAACGGCGCACGGAGACGGTCGGCCCCGCCATGCCGCACACGGAGCTCAAGGTCGTCGATCCGGCGACGGGCAGCACGGTGCCGATCGGCGAGCAGGGCGAGATATGCGCGCGCGGCTACCAGATCATGCGCGGCTACTATAATAATGAGAAGGCCACCAAGGAAGCCGTCGACGAGGCGGGTTGGCTCCACACGGGTGACATCGGCCTCATGCGCCCGGACGGCGCCTTCAAGATCACCGGCCGCATCAAGGACATGATCATCCGCGGCGGAGAGAACATCTACCCGCGCGAGATAGAGGAGTTCCTCTACACGAATCAGAAGATCCGCGACGCTCAGGTCATCGGCGTTCCCGACGTGAAGATGGGCGAGGAGATATGCGTCTGGATCCAGCTGCGGGAAGGCGAGTCGGCGACCGAGGAAGAGATCAAGGAGTGGTGCAAGGGGCGTATCGCCCACTACAAGATTCCGCGCTACGTCAAGTTCGTCACTGAGTTCCCGATGACCGTGACGGGCAAGATCCAGAAGTACAAGATGCGCGAGATATCGATCCGCGAGCTCGGTCTCGAGGACGCCGCGAAGATCAAGATGGCGTAGGCTGGACCTTTGGCATGGGGGGCCGATCGGCGGCGCCGGTGCACCGCGGTCGCCGTGCACTTGCTGCTATTTTCTACGTCCGAGCTCGATCCCGAGCGCCTCGGCCGTCTGCACGAGCTGTCCGTCGGGATTCACGCGCTTGATCCCCTGTATCGCGGCCGTGATCGGGGCGGATTCGATCCTTCTTCCCCTGAGGCAGACCATGGAGCCGTACTTGCCTTCGGCGATGAGGTTCACCGCCTCGACGCCGAATCGCGTCGCGAGAATACGGTCGAAGGTCGTCGGCGCACCCCCGCGCTGCAGGTGCCCGAGCACGGCGACCCGTGTCTCGATAGTCGTGCACAGGGAGATCTTGTCGGCGACCCATTTCCCGATGCCGCCGAGGCGTCCCGGGACGCCGTCTGCGCTGGGCTCCTTCTCATATATCTTCGCTCCGCCCGCCGGGTACGCTCCCTCGGCCACGACGACGATGCTGAACCGGCTTCCCAGGTGCTTGCGTTTTTCGATGTGGTTGCAGACGCGGCCGAGGTCGAAGGGAATCTCGGGGATGAGGATCACGTCGGCGCCTCCCGCGATCCCCGCCTCGAGCGCGATCCAGCCGCAGTCGCGGCCCATGACCTCGAGGGCGAGAACTCGATGATGGCTCTCCGCGGTGGTGTGGAGCTTGTCGAGCGCGTCCGTGGCCGTATTGACGGCGCTGTTGAAGCCGAAGGTCACGTCCGTCGCCTCGAGATCGTTGTCGATCGTCTTCGGGACGCCTACCACCTTCACGCCTCTCTCGTAGAGCGCCTGAGTTATCTTCATCGTTCCGTCGCCGCCGACCGCGATGAGGCAGTCGATTTCCATGCGGGCGAGGTTCCGCACTATGTCGTCCGTCACATCCATGAACACGGTTCCCTCGGCCGTCTTCACGGGATAATGGAGCGGGTTTCCGCGGTTCGACGTGCCGAGGATCGTTCCGCCGCGCGCCTGGAGGCCGCGAACGTCGTGCGAGTAGAGCCTTCGCGGCGCGGCTTCCGCGAGGAGGCCGTCGAATCCGTCCTGAATGCCGAACACCTCCCAGCCATGCTCGAGAGTGGCCGCGCGCAC
>JAQTVX010000121.1 GCA_028706585.1 Candidatus Krumholzibacteriia bacterium
GGACCGCGGCCGTCGTCACGTGCTTGACGCTTGCGATTCTGGGCTTCCTCTAGCCGTGGGATTGAGGGGCAGATCAAACAGATGAACGATGCATCTGCGTCAAGGCGCGAAGGGAGTCTCGAATGATGAGGTGGCTGTTGTCCGTGTTCCTTGTGACCGGCATAGCCCACGTGGGAGGCTGCGCCAAGACGGTAGTCGTCCCTATCGCTCCGGAAAACCCCGATGCATACAAGAAAGCGAAGTCAATATTCGTCGTTCTCAAGACTGCCGAGATTTATGAGATTGAGAATTTCTCCGTCCGTGACGACTCCCTGGCTGGCACCAGAATATTAAGGAATGAAACCGGCACGAAACGAGATGAGCAGAGGGTCACGATTGCGCTCGAGGATATCAGCACGATACAGGTCGCGAAAACATCGCGGGTGCCAGCCGCGCTCGTCGGGGCCGGTGTCGGCGTCGTCCTTGCGACCGCTGCCGTTACCATTGCATATATTCTTGCGTTCGTGACCGCACTCAATCATTTGTGATAGGAGCTTGGGCGAAGCCGCTCTTGCCCGGCCGCGCGCGAGGGCGCCGATCCGCGTACTGGATAGATCCTGAATTTGATGATTCAACTATTCTCTTGCGGATCCCTCTGCCGAAAGGCAGGCTGGGCGTTCTCCGCAGACTCTCTGACGGCAGCCGTGAAGCAGAAGACGAACAATGCAGCGTAGGAGACGATTCGCGCTCCATCTATCAGAAAGACCCCGAAAGAATCGCCTCCGTGGGATTCCTCGATGAAACCGATCGCCTCCAGCAAGATGAGGAACAGCATGGGAAACGTACGCGGGTGCCCGCTGCGGAAGATTGCGTGAATCACGAACGGAAGACCCATGATCAGGTAGGTGCTGAACCCTTTCCTGCTCAGCGCAAGGAACAGGAGAAAAGTCGCCGCCACAAACGCCGCTCCCCTGTCGAAGCGATATCGCCGGTCATATGCCCTGAGAAAGAGCACGCACATGGGCACGAAGAACACCAGGAACGCGAGGATCGGAAGATACGGCCATGACACGACCCCGCGGATAGCTGGCGCAACGATACCGATAATATGCCATATATTCCCGTGCGTCGAGGAACGCAGCTCTCCCCTCAAAGGTCCAAGCGAATCGACCCCGGCGAGAGAGAGGCTCGCGACGGCCGCGAGCGATACACACAATGGCAGCAATCTCGCGAGGCGCTTCTCGCGATCGAAGAGAACGAGCCCAGGCCAGGCCAGGAGCGCCAGGACCTTGGCGGTGAGAAACGCGAGCGCCGCGGCGATACCGGCAAGGGCCGCCCTGCCCCTCTCGGCCAGAACGAGGCTGAGCATCACCCAGAATGCGATCAAGACTCCGTTATGTCCGGATACCGCCACCCAGTAGCATGAAAAAGGCGAGAGCGCATATAGAAACGCGACTCGCCATCCTCCGTCCCACGCTTCTCGCCGACATCGCGCGATATAGATCCATAACATAGCCGTCTCCACGAGGATCATCTCGAGCGCTATCGATCCTGGGGAGGGCCACAGCTTCACGGGAGTCGCAAGCACGGGGGTGAACAGAAACGAGTAGGAAGAAACGAAGTCCCTGTTGGGAACCTCTCCCGAGAGCAGTCTGAGCGTTTGGGGTAGATAGAAGCTGCGGGCATCCGAATAGCGAATCAGCGACGGTTTCAGGGTGTACAGAAGGACGCATCCGGCGATTTTGATGAAAAAGGCGCCGATCACTCCTCCTTTGAGGAATTGTTTCTCCCACGGTTTCCCCATGGCAAGGAGGAGCGCCAGCGCCGAGCCGACCGCGAGCAACGGAAACATGACGGCTTTCAAAATGTGCATGTCCATTGTCCCGGATTATACACGCCGCCGAGGGCGTTTAGAAGGCAAATGCCGGATCATGTGGAGAGAGCATCGCGAAAGAAAGTCGAGGGATATCGGGTTTCGCCTCCGCATCGCTTGCGTCCAGGGCTGGGATAGTCCGGCCACTGCATTGGCTGCGCGACATCTTGACACCGAATCGAATTTCCTATATTGGAAGATCGGGTGAATCGATCTCGGGTCGCGGAGGGGAGAGACTATCTGAGGCAAGTCATCAGCAGGCGAGATACGGCCGTTGTCCGGCGAGCCCTCTCTTGGGGGCGGAGCCGCGGGAAAAGGAGGCTTGTATGGAACGAAACCAGTTTTGGGGCTTCGCCGCGAGCGGCATCGCGATCGGTGTCGGCATCTGCGTCGCGGGGCTGAGCGTGAGCCACGCGCTCGTCCAGGCGCGCGTCTCGCAGCGCTCGGTCTCGGTCAAGGGTCTCGCGGAGCGGGAGGTCGCCGCCGATCTCGTCGTCTGGCCGCTCACTTTCGAGGTGATGGGCAACGACTTGAACGTTCTCCAGACCCAGGTCGAGACGAAGCGGCAGGCGGTCAGAGAGTACCTGCGCGCGGCGGGCTTCGAGGAGACGGAAGTCTCGCAGTCGGCGCCGCGGATCAGGGACACACAGTCCGAGGTACAGTATGGACAGGCCACCCCGCCGAAGTTCCGCTATATCGCCCAGGCGACCTTGACGCTCCGCACGAACAAGGTGAACGTCGTTACGGCCGCGATCGAGAAGGCGGGGGATCTCATCGGGAAGGGCGTCGTCCTCGTCGGCGAGAACTACGGGCGAACGACCGAGTTTCTCTTCACCGGGCTCAATGACATCAAGCCTACGATGATCGAGGAGGCCACAAAGAACGCCCGGAAGGCGGCCGAGCAGTTCGCGAAGGACTCGGGGAGCAAGGTGGGGAAGATCCGGAGCGCCTCGCAGGGGCTCTTCACGATCACCGACCGGGACATGAATTCGCCCGACCGCAAGAACGTGCGTGTCGTGACGACGGTGGAGTATTACTTGAGCGATTGATCGCTCAGCGCGGCGACCGCCGGGAATGCAGAAAACGGGATCGGCCCGGTCCGCGCTGGCAGCGCTCCTCCGATTAGCATCTCTTCTCCCAAGTCTTCGCAATTTCAACAATTGCTCGAACCGCCATTTCCATGTCCTGCACAGCAACCCATTCAAGCTGCGAGTGGAAGCTGTGTTCCCCCGCAAAAATGTTTGGAGTCGGCAATCCCATAAATGACAATCTTGAGCCATCGGTTCCGCCGCGAATAGCCTGCAGTATCGGCTTGATTCCAAGATTCCTCATTGCCCGAACTGCATACTTTGTCACCTGCGGATGCTTGACAAGGACTTCGCGCATGTTTCTGTACTGGTTGACTATCTTGATTTCATACTTTGAGCCGGGAAATCTCGACACGGCTTTCTTCGCAAGCTCCTCGAGCAATGTTTCATACTCTTTCAGCTTCGGCGTTTCAAAATCCCTGATGATTATCTTCAGAGTGGTTGCTTCCTCAATGCCGCTTATCGTCGTGCAGTGAACATAGCCTTGTCGCTTTTCCGTGGTTTCGGGCGATAGCCTCTTCTTTGGCATGCTCTCTAGGAATGCAGCGGCTATCTTCGTCGAATTGATCATCTTGTTTTTTGCATAGCCGGGATGAATGTTCTTGCCGATAAATTTGAGCACTACCATATCGGCGCTAAAAGTCTCCGACTCGACCTCTCCTCGGCTGGAGCCATCGACCGTATAGGCATATTTTGCGCCCAGTTTTTTCAAATCGATCTTCTCCGTGCCTCTTCCAACTTCCTCGTCGGGAGTGAAGCAGACCTTGATTGGGCCGTGTTTGACCTCAGGATGGGTAATCAGATAGTTTGCGGCATCCATGATTTCAGCGATGCCGGCCTTATTATCCGCACCGAGCAGTGTCGCTCCGTTCGACGTGATGATGTCGAATCCCTTCATATTTCCGAGATCGGGATTCTCGCTCACCTTTATCACACGTCCGCCTATTGGCAGCCTAATATCGCCGCCTCGGTAGTTTCTATGAATCACCGGTTTGACGCTCTTGCCCGATACCGCAGGAGAAGTATCGACATGAGAGATGAAAGCAATCGGCGGCACTTTCTTTGCGGTATTCGCGGGAAGCGTCGCGAAAACGTACCCCCACTTGTCCATTGCAGCATCTTTCAATCCCATCTTCTTCAATTCCTTGGCAAGATCAGCAGAGAGCTTTTTCTGTTTTTCCGTGCTTGGAAATGAAGTTGATTCCTCGTCTGACTGGGTGTCGTATTTGGCATATCGAAGGAAACGATCGACGCATGTGTATTTGTATTTTGGATCGAACATAATCCCTCCTGGTTCAAGATCTCTCTCGGGAACGGGCAGCGCAATTCGACCTGCCGCCGATGCTAGCACTATTCTGAGATCCAGACCACAGTTGAAAAAGAAGTCGTGGACGAGCATGCAGAGAATTCGAACCTCTGCGGAGATTCGGATCAGGGCGGCGATTCCAGAGACGGCTGCCGTGCCTGTCTGCTCGCAGACCGCGCCCAAGGCAATTGATCGGTCGTGGAGGGTCCAGCGGCATCCCGAGGGCCAGAAAGACGCCCCGCAATCGACCCTTCGGGTGGAGAAAGTCACTGGGGAAAGGTCACAATCGGCGATACTTGAGAAAGGTCGCGCGTATCTCCTTTTGCTCCTCCGTGCCGGATGACGAAGTCCCCGTCGTGGTGGTTTTCGTTCCCGTCTCTGTCTCCTCTGTCTTCGTCGTCTCGGACCAGGTCGCCGGCGTGGAAGTCGAGTATCGCTCGAGCCCGAGGATGACGACGGCGTCGGCTCCCTTCTCGCGGGCTTTCTTCAGTATTTCCTCCTGCATTTTTTCCGCGCTTACCATGTCGTCGGCGGTAGCCGTCACGTGACCCATCACCTCGTACTCGCGTTCGACGTCGTCCAGCGAGAAAAAGATGTCCACATCGACCGTGGGCGAGAACTCCTTGCCTACATAGTCTATCTTCGTGCACCCAACCGCGAGGAGCAGTGTCGCTGCGGTGAGCATGACGATCCGTTTCATCGATGACCTCCTTGCCTGCAAACTCGCATGCGGTCCCGTGCTCTGCCACAGTATCAGAATTGCCCGTATGGAGGTAGTGTGAAAATGCGATCTCCGGGACGCCTCCGGCGGAAGGCATTCGAAGCAGCTGTCTTGGAGACCGTGCCGAAGTTGTCTTGACTTCCGCGGCGTCCCGTGGCTAGGATGCCTGACGTGCGACTGAATCCGTAGAAAAGGGCGAGCTATTGCATGGCCGGTATGCTTGGCTGCGGCTCATCTACGAATGCACAGGGTGTTTTTCATGCTGACCGGCAAGGGAGGCAGATATGATTTCCGTTTCTTCGTTGCGCATTCGACGCGGACTTACGCTCATGTTCGCCGTATCCCTGGTTCTATTCGCGTTCGCGAGCTGCGGAGATGACGATACCGTCAGTCCGAAGAAGGCGACGAACAGGGTGCTCGAGCTCGACGGCGACGGCGACTACGTGAGCGTCCCGATCGCGAGCCACACATTCGTTACATTCACCGTCGAAGTGAAGGTCAAGGTTCCCAACTACAATAGCAACGTCCACTTCGTCAGTTTGCAGCAGAACGCATATCTGGTCATTGGAGACTGGGACGGCGGTTGTATAAGCAGTTGGGCCGACAATCTCAGCCCCCTCGATGCCGCCGATGCCATTGAATCGGCAATAACGGCCGATGAATGGCACCACTTCGCCATCAGCTACGACGGAACGAACCAGTACGTGCTCATCGACGGCGTCGTAGTGGCCGAAAGGGCCACCACCGGTACGGTGACCAACAGCGCCTCTTACGCGAGCGGCCTCAAAATAGGATGCCGCTACTCCGGCGCCGAGCAGTTCGTCACCGGCCAGATCGACGAAGTGCGGGTATGGAACATTTTCCGCACGGAGACTCAAATCCGCGACAACATGAACAAGACGATCTCAGCCCAGACCGGCCTTGTCGGATACTGGAACTTCGACGACGGAACAGCCGCCGACCTTTCGGGGAACGATGCCGACGGAACCCTCGTGGGCGATGCCGCGATCGTAAAGAAATAAGCTCTCGCACCGATGGCCCGGTCCTTCCTCCGACGGATGGACCGGGCCGTCGCATGACATACGCCCGCACGCACGCTCATGGCAGACCAATCGTTGCCATCCATGTGTCCCGCTCCGGGATTCGAGAAAGATGAAATGGCGGATACGCTAGCCAGGAATTGGAATTTCTGCGGAGGTCCCGATTGACGCCGCAATTCTGGAAACGGATGCCGCGCCGGTCTTGCCAGGCCATGCCACCAGATCTTGACACGGAATCGAATTTCCCATAGAAACGGAATAACGGCGCATTGGACAACTGGGACGGGAAATGGATTTCCCCATCTTCGATTGCAGCAACCACAAAGAGAATCTTTCCAATAAAGTGTAACCCGTCCCCTCAAGCACCGTCTCATTGAACGGAGACGAGCCGCCCGGGAGGGCCCTGAGAATGATCGACCAAGACGAACAGATAGTCCGTGCGGTCCAGGCGGGCGGGACCGAGGCGTTCGCCGAGCTCGTAAGCCGCCACAAGGACAAGGTATACTCGATCCTGCTCCGCCTCGTCCGGGATCCGGACGCGGCCGAAGAGCTCGCGCAGGAGGTCTTTATCCGCGCGTGGCGCGGGATCGACGGTTTCCGGGGGCAAGCGCTCTTTGGGACCTGGCTCGTCCAGATCGCGATCAACCTGGCCCGCGATCGGATGCGCGAGCGTAGTCGGAACAGGACGGTGTCGCTCGACGAGCTTCTCGAGAAAAGCACCGACGGATCGGTGCTCGTGGACACGAGATCGAGACACGATCCGCTGTCGGAGGTGAGCGACAACGACATGATGAAACGTCTCGAGGCGGC
>JAQTVX010000122.1 GCA_028706585.1 Candidatus Krumholzibacteriia bacterium
AGAAGATGGCCGTGGTTTCGGAAGGGGGCAAGGAGGCCACGACGACCTACTATGTTATAGACACCTTCGGGCCCTTCCAGTATATTAGGCTCAAGCTCGGGACGGGACGGACGCATCAGATCCGCGTGCACCTTTCGCGGGTCGGTCATCCGGTCCTGGGCGACCCCGTTTACGGCGGCAGAAAAGAGCGCCGCGGGGGGCTCACGGGGAAGGCTGCCGCCTCGGCAGACAGGGCGCTCTCGATGATCGAGAGGCAAGCCCTGCACGCGGAGGAGCTGTCATTCGTTCATCCAGCTACCGGAGAGCGGATGACCTTCAAGGCTCCCCTGCCGGATGATTTCGGAGCGGTCCTGGATTTCTTGAAAACGCTTTGAACGCGGGGGGAGCTGGAGTTGCGCATCGAATCCCGCGAAAGAGACGGCGTCACCATTCTTGACCTTCAGGGGAAGCTCATGGGGGGGTCGGACGCCGAGGCTTTCAAGGTTGCCATCCACAAGCTCCTCGACAAGGGCCGCAAACGAGTGATCGTGAATCTCCACGGCGTCGATTGGATCAACAGCACAGGCGTCGGCATTCTCATTTCGGGTTATACGACGATGCGTCGGAGCGGCGGCGATATCAGGCTGCTCCACGTGTCGGACAAGATACGGAGCATTCTCTACGTCACGAAGCTCAACACGATCTTCATGTGCTTCGAAAGCGAGGATGAAGCGGTAGCGAGCTTCGCCGACGACTGAAACGAAAACGAGCGCGCTAGGAGGCGGCGAATCGCCATGGCCGGCACCATCATCATTGAATTTCCGAGCGATTACAAGTACCTCAACCTCGTGGATCTCGCCTGCGGCGAGGTGATCAGCGGTCTGTGCGCCGGTCACAATGCCGCCAACGAGATCGCCATCTCGGTGATCGAAGCCGTCACCAACGCCATCGAGCATGGAAACTGCCAGTGCCCGGATGAGAACGTCCGGGTCGTCTTTTCATGCAAGCCGGATCGTCTCTGCGTCGAGGTCGCGGACTGCGGCAAGGGCTTCGATTTCGAATGCTATATCAGAAACATGCCCGATCCGACAAACATCCAGCACCTCAGGGGCAGAGGAATCTATATCATGAAGAACCTGATGGATTCCGTCGATTTCGAGATGGTGCCCGGCAAGGGCATGAAGGTCAAGCTCGAGAAACTCCTGCAACCCAAAGACAGCGACGACGGCCGGAAGGATTGACCGGGCCCTTCGTTTCGCCATTAGCGCGACATCCGGAAGTAAGTTCTATGGGCGCCTCTTCCTTTCTCGCATCATTCTATCTCGTCTGCGGCATCATCATATTCATACTCGCAGTCACGATTCTGCGCCAGTCGGGCAAGAGCACGGTGAGTTGGTTCACGGCGCTCGTTCTGTTCTTCGCGAGCTTCGGCCCCATTCTCGGCGCCATCAGCTACATCCTCGAGAACAATCCGCGAGAGGGCACCGTGCTTTTCAAGGACCTGGTGGGGAGTTTCGACTACGTTTGGGAGTTCTTCTTTCCGTCGCTCGTGCTCTTCGCGCTCGTGTACCCGCGGCGGAACCGCGCCTGGCCCTGGCTGCGGAAGTTCGCATGGATGCTGTTTCTCCCGCACCTTTTTCATCTCATTCTGGTCATCTTTCTCATTCACCGCGTTAATCCGGCGCGCATGTTCCGCGCGCTCGCCGAGTTTCCGGTCTCGATCCGAGCGGCGAGCGCGTTCTTCGAGCGGGCGGCGAGCCATCTCAACGTCTTGATGGATCTCCTGTTCAAGGCGCATGTGCAGTTGTTTTCCATCGTTAACATCGCGTACGGCGGCTTCGCCATGATTCTCCTCGTGAATTCGCTGCGCTCCGATCTCGCTCCGCGCGTGAAACGTCAGGTGGTCGTGCTGATCGGCGGGATCGGGCTCTGCCTTGTCACTTTTTCGCTCGCGCGGGTGTTCCCGAGCTTCGCACGGATGGAGGAGCGGCGGTATGTTTTCACGGCGTTGATCAACGCGTCGCTCATCATAGGCGGCGGCTCGATCGCCTTCGCCATCGTGCGGTATCAATTCCTCGACATGAAGCTCATAGGCCGCAAGGGCGTGTTATACGTCGCCGCGGCGGCTATATTCGCATCCATCTATCTGCTCATCGTCAAGCAGATCACGAACGCTTTTTCCCAGTTCTCGGGCGGCAGGGTTGAGATCCTGGAGACGGGATTCATCATTCTCTTCATCATCGCGTTTCAGCCCGTTCTCGCGCGGCTCGAAGACTGGTCCGAGCGGTTTCTCGTGCGGGAGAGGCACGATCCGCGCTCGCGCATCAGGGCGCTGAGCGGAGAGCTGCTCACGATGATCGACGTTTCCGCCATGAATGCGCGCATCGGCTCCGTGCTCAGGGAGGTTTTCGAGGCGGAGGAGGCGAAGCTCGTGCTGGTCGGGGAGGTTCTCGAGCAGAGCGGAGGGGATCCCGACGTTAGCAAGGTCATCGAAGCGCTCCGCAGCGTCGGGGAGCCACTGAGCCGCGCGGATCTTCTCGAATCGCTCGGTTACCTGAGTTCGAAGAACAATATCTTCAGGCGCGGGGGGCGCAAGCATGCCGCGGCGATCATGTCGAGCCTGCCGCGCGGCGTGAGAGAGTTCGCCGTCTACGAGCTCCTCGTGCCAGTCGCCCACGAGGGCGAGTGCGTCGCCGCGATTCTTCTCGGGCCGCGCAGGGAGCTCGTCCGCTACAGCGCCGAAGAGCAGGCGCTGCTCTCGATGCTCGCCTCGCAGGTTTCGTCGTCGCTTCACAATATGGCTCTTCTCAAGGAGGTCGTGGAGAAGCGCGTGCTCGAGGAAGAGCTCAATATCGCGCGTTCGATTCAGCTCAATCTTCTCCCGTCGAAGCCGCCGCAGCTCGAGCGCTACGAGGTTTCCGCGCTGAGCGTCTCCAGCAAACAGGTCGGCGGCGACTATTACGATTATCTCCACCGCGGCTCTCTGCTGGCGGTGGCGGTGGCCGACATATCGGGCAAGGGCGTGCCGGCGTCGCTCCTCATGGCGTCGCTGCAGGCCAGTCTCCGCTCGAACATGGACCGCATGGAGCGCCCGGTGGAGCTCGTGGGCAGGCTCAATACTATGATGTGCGAGACGACCACGGAGGACAAATTCGCCACGCTCTTCTATGGCTGTCTCGATATGGAACGGAACACGCTCGGATACACGAATGCGGGGCACGTGTTTCCGGTCATCGTGCGCGCGGGCGGCGAGGTCGAGGTGCTCGATTACAGCGGCCTCATTCTCGGCGTGCTTCCCGGGTTCGAGTACGAGCTCAAGTCGCTCCGCTTCGATCCGGGGGATGTGCTCGTCGTGACGAGCGACGGCGTCACCGAGGCGACGAACGCAGCGGGAGAGTTCTTCGGCGAGGCGCGGCTCCGCGAGCTGCTCGCCTCAATTGACGGAAGGTGCGCGGACGAGGTGAGAGATTCGATCATCGAGCGCATCAATTGCTTCTCAGGTCCGAAAGGCGCCGGGGACGATCTCACGATTCTCGTCCTCAGGCGCAAGAAATAGGAGCGCGCGGCGCTCGAAGAATGAGGCAGGTAAGCCGCTTGTTCAGCGCGGACGATACGACGTTCAGGGTGCTCGGGATCGATCCCGGCGCGAGGCGCATCGGGCTTGCCTTGAGCGATCCGCTCGCCCTGACAGCCCAGGGGCTCGAGACGTTCGTGACCGGCGGAAAAGAGGATTTTCTGGATCATCTCGGCGGTCTCATGGCGCGATACCGAATCAAGACCGTCGTCCTCGGGCTTCCCTTGTCCATGAATGGGGAGGAGATCGAGGGTTCCCGGCGTTCGCGCGCCCTCGCCGCGCGGATCGTGGAACGATTCGCTCTGGAAGTTGTTCTAAGGGACGAACGAATGACGAGCCTCGAGGCCGAGAGGGTGCTGAGAAGCGGCGAGCGCGGCTTCGAGCGGCGAGATATAGACAAGCTGTCGGCGGTCCTCCTGCTTCAGAGCTATCTCGACGAAAGGTCCAAAGGATGAGAAGAATCTCGACGATCCTCGCGCTGCTTTTTGCCGCAGGGCTCATCGTCGCGGTGTACGTCGGCGTGCTCTATTTCGGGGAGAATATCAAACCCATAGCCCCGAAGGTCGAGATCCGAGTGCTCCCCGGCGCGTACCTGCGCGACGTTCAGAACATGCTCGTCGAGAAGGGTGTTCTCTCTCACCCGAGGCTCTTCCGCTGGGTCGCCGTCATAACGGGCAAGGACCGAAAGGTGCAGGCGGGGCGCTACGTTTTTCTCCGGGGCATGAGCATCTCGAGAATGCTCCACAAGCTCTCCCATGCCGAATTCGAGGTGACGCGCCTCACGATTCCGGAAGGATTCATGCTTCGGGAGATCGCCGGGGCGGTGGAGCGGCAGGTCGAGATCGACTCGGCCCAGTTCTACCGGACCGTTTGCGATCCCGGATTAATCAAGCAGCTCGGCATAAATGCTCCGTCGCTCGAGGGATACCTGTTCCCAGACACGTACCTCCTCAGCTGGCCGATCTCGTCTCACGATCTGGCGAAGCTGATGGTCGAGCGGTTCCGTGAGGTCTACGACAAGGAAATAGCCGACTACGCGTACGCGGCGGGGCTGTCGACGAACGAGATCGTGACGCTGGCCTCGATCATCCAGGCGGAGGCGCAGAGCGAGCCGGAGATGAACCGCATATCCGCCGTGTACCAGAATCGCATGCGCAGGGGATTGCGTCTCGAGGCCGATCCGACCGTTGCGTACGCCCTCGGCGGCGTTCGCAGAGGATTGCACTACAGCGATCTCAAGGTGGAGTCTCCCTACAATACGTATCGCAACAAGGGGCTTCCGCCCGGGCCGATCTGCAGCCCGGGGCTCAGGTCGCTTCTCGCGGCGGTGCAGCCGCTCGGGGACTGCGAGGATCTCTACTTCGTCGCGGCGGGGGACGGGAAGCACTTTTTCTCGAAAACACACGAAGAGCACATGAAGGCGAAGAAGTATGCGAAGGCGCTGAGGGACACGATTGCGAATCAAAAGTCCGAAAAAGCAGCCCAGAAGTTGCCCGCAAGCGAGCCGGCCAAAGAGCCTCAAAAGGAGCAAGGCCAGAGCTGACAAGCTGGCGAAGCTCGAGAGGATCATCGCCGAGTGCGGGAGCGGTCTCGTCGCGTTCTCGGGAGGGGTCGATTCGACTTTCCTCCTGAGCGTCGCGAGGGACGTCCTCGGAAGCCGCCTGCTTGCCGTAACCGCCGCCTCCCCGGTGGTGCAGCCCGACGAGGTTGATGGTGCAAGAAGGTTCGCGAAGAAGCTCGGAGTCGCGCATAGGATCATTCACACCGACGAGGTCATGAACGAGGAGTACTGCAGCAATCCCCCCGAGCGCTGCTACCATTGCAAGCACTTGCTATTCTCCAGGCTGATCGAGGTCGCCCGGGAGCGCGGTCTCGCGTGCGTGATGGAGGCCTCGAACGCCGACGACACGGGGGATTATCGGCCCGGTCTCCGGGCCGTGAGCGAGCTGGGGATCAGAAGCCCCCTCATAGAGGCAGGTCTCACCAAGGCCGAGATCAGAGCTATCTCCCGCGAGCGGGAGCTTCCGACATGGAACAAGCCGGCGCTCGCGTGTCTCGCTTCCCGGTTTCCGTACGGGGAGCGCATCACCGTCCAAAAGCTCGGTCAGGTGCTCGAGGGGGAGGAATATCTGCTCTCGCTCGGTTTCAGCTCATGCAGGCTGCGGTACTACGGGAAGCTGGTTCGGATCGAGGTGCCCGAGGACGAGATAGGTCGCCTGCTCGAAGACGCCATGAGACGGAAGGTCGCGGCGAAGCTCAAGAGAATAGGCTTCCAGTACGTTACCGTGGATCTCGAAGGCTATCGTTCGGGAAGTCTGAATGAGACGCTCACTCAGGAGAAACGGCGGACCGGGCGCTGAGGCAGGGGCGAGGCCAGGACAGAGCTTTCTTGACATCGCTTGCTTTATAGCTATCATATGTAGAAAGACCTTCAATCGGCCGGCAGAAAAGAGGATCCTGAAATGCATATCCTTCGCAAGCACCGGAATTGGATCTTGGCCCTCGGGTTCGCCTCGATAATCGTAGGCTACGTGTTCCTCGGCCTCGGCTCCATCTCACTCGCCCCCGTGCTCCTGGTCCTCGGGTACTGCGTGTTGGTACCCATGGCACTGCTATAAATCTCGCGGGCGAATAGCTCAGTTGGTTAGAGCGCCTGCCTTACAAGCAGGAGGTCACAGGTTCAAGTCCTGTTTCGCCCACCAGATATCTAATTATTAGACCTTGTGTTATCGGCCAGTCGTAGGTTGGTTCCCCCGTTCGCCGACGATAAAGTAAGCAGAAAGTAAGCAAATTGGTTCAATTTGCTTCCAGTAGCTGAGGTATGCAAGCTACGTACATGGTCGTGGGAAGGGCTTTGTCCTTCCTACTCTTTGCTCTAATGTGCTATTGTCAAGCCGCGCTTGATGCTTTCCCGTTTCTGAAAGAAGGTGAGCTTGCTCTCCAGGAGGTCCGAATGAGAGATTTCTTGGGAAAATTCAGCGTCATTGTCGGAATTCTCAGCGTCATGCTGGCATGGGTCTTCTATGTTAACCAGAAACAGGACTCAGAAAGAATGAAGAAGGATATTAAGGATGAGATTAGAAAGGAAGCCACTTCAGTATCAGATAATGTGCGGGAAAGCGCAAGTGCCGTAAGACTATCAATTCAAGATGTCCTTGGTCAGCTTAGAGATGCCATTACTGTCTCGAAGGCTCATGCCGCGGAAGGAAACGGAGACTATA